>DAIRSD010000017.1:0-21183 GCA_036804625.1 Aureliella sp.
ATTTTGTCGACTTAACCGAGCAGGTTCAAAGTAAATTGCAATTTCCAGGTCGACGTAAAACCAAACTTCGCATTCATCGTCCGGAAAGCAGCGGTCAGCCGGGTCCCCCCAAAAACCAGGCCGAAGCGGATCGCATCTTGGATAAGATTCATCGGCAAGGGCAGGATAGTTTGACGGTGAAAGAACGCGAATTCCTAGAGAACTACAGTCGGCAATTGCGCAAGACACGCAGTCGGTCCAGTTGAACCCATGCAACAGATGCTCTCACGCTAAGGATCGATCCGCAGATGCTGATTCAGCATTTCAGCCGCACAGAGGGCATTGATGTTTTAGCTCCAGCCAAATTGAATCTAGTCTTGGAGGTCCTGGGGAAACGCAGCGACGGCTATCACCAAGTGTCTACAGTGATGTGCCCGATCACTTTATGGGATCGGCTGATCGTTACCCCGCGTTCTTCACCTTCTATCAGCTTGGAATTAGAGTTACCGGCAGGCGCAACTGGCGACGATCCGGCATGGCAAATCCCGACCGATGGGTCCAACTTGGTCGTCCGAGCCGCCCAGAAGGTTCAACATGCGTTGGGAGTGCAATCAGGCTGCCCCATTCGTCTGACCAAACAGATTCCAGCAGCCGCCGGATTAGGGGGGGGAAGCAGCAACGCTGCCGCAACGATTGTTGCCTGCATGCTTTTGTGGGCCGGTTGGAATAGGCGGTTGGCAAACACGATCTGCCACCAATTGGGGTCCGACACCAACTTCTTCTTGGGGGATTCCCTGGGAATTGGCATGATGTTGGCTCGGGGACGTGGCGAACAAACTAGCTTGATTGCGTATCGTCCTAAGCTAGCATTCTTTTTGACGCATCCGCCGATGGGCTGTTCAACTAAAGAGGTCTATGCCCAGGTGGAGCAGGTGGGGGACCTTCAAAAATCTCAAGATTTTTTGGCTGCATGTGAATCTGGGCAAGACTCGAAGATTGGCGCAACCATGTTCAATGCACTACAATCTTGTGCTAGCGCCATGAATCCATGGATCGCAGTACAATTGGGGCTGCTATCCGAGATTGGTTGCCAGCATGGGCAAATGAGCGGCAGCGGATCAAGTTGTTTTGCTATCGCAGCACAGCCGGAAAAAGGTCCCGAGAGTCAAGGAGAATTCGAAAGACTCGCAAGCGAGCGAGGGATAACTAGAGCCTACCGAGTTGAGGCATGGTACGGAGAATCGATTGAACAGCAGATTGGCGGACGGTCATAGTTTTTGAATGCAGTCGGTGCGATCGGTGACGGGCAATTGGGCCAACCAGACCGCAGACGGCAGATGACAAAAAATCCAAGGGAGTGTCAGAGATGGAGATTACCGAGGTACGCATCAAGCTCATGGAAGAATCGGAGGACCGGCTCCGAGCATTCTGCTCGATCACTTTCGACAACTGTTTTGTGGTACGTGACCTAAAGATCATCGAAGGTTCGCATGGACCCTTTGTCGCGATGCCCAGCCGCAAGTTGACTCATCGCTGTTAACGTTGCGGAAATAAAAATCATATTCGCAGTAACTACTGCAACAATTGCGGTGCTAGAATGCGCGACAGTCACCGCGACTCCAAAGAGGATGATGCACCCAACAAGCTGTATGCGGATGTGGCACACCCGATCAATCAATCCTGCCGCGACTTGATTCAAAAGCATGTGGTTAAGGAATATCAACTGGAATTGGAGCGAGCCAAACTGCCAGGATACGTTTCGAGATATGACGACTCATACGAAACCGACTTGGAGACTCCACGACGCGAGATTCCTGCACCGCACCTGGACTATACGCGTGAAAAGAAAACCGAAGACGCCTAATTCAATTGTCGCATGACTTTCTGACTTTCGCGAAAACGCCGAGAACTTCGACATTTGTAACGATTTTACCGCCTGCCCGAGAAGATTCTTTTTGCAATTAGCGATTCTGACTTGATGCTGCTAGAAGCACTCTCAAGCGTGATAGCGCCTGCGCTGGCGTGTATTTTTGCTACATCTTCCGCTGGCTTCCCGCCGGACAGGTTCTGTTGGACCGGATCTGGGAAGCCTTTAGCTAAATTCAGAGTCCGCTTCTTAGCAATCGTGACGATTGTAGGGCTGAGTCAAATACTGGGTGGCAAGAGCTTCCAAGCTATCTAACTGGTTCGAATCAACCGACTTAGAAAGCGAAGACCAGCGATTCTTGCGCGATCGCATCCTGCACTGGCAAGCCATGGGAGGGCTGGACCAATTGCGGCTCAAGGAAGTTCGGAAGCGCATCAGACTCTCACCTTCCTTGGTATCTTGATGAACAAAATCGAACGCAAGATAGAATTTGACATTCAAGCCATCGCTTTGAGCGCGATTTGCATTTTTATTTGGCTTAGCTTGCTGAGCTATGATCCTGCCGACTCACTTGGACAGATGTCGGGTTTTCTCAGTCGTATCGTGGCCGTTGATAATGCGGTTTATCCTCCCAATCAACAGATTCACAACGTTTGTGGTTGGCTGGGCGCGCTAACCGCTACTGTGCTGATTCAAGCGTTTGGCATCGGTTCGCTGCTGGTGGCTGCGGGGCTGAGCGTTCTTGCATACTGGCTGTTTCGGATACAAACCAATTATGTGCCTCCATCGCGCCAGCTTGGTTGGATGCTGATCATCGTTGGGACAACCACTCTTTTCGCCCTGTTGAATATTCCTACTCCTTATGCGCCCATGATAGGACCGGGTGGGTATATCGGTGCCATCACCAGCACTTGGTTGCACGACCACCTTGCCATGCTGGGAGCCGCCATCTTAACCTTGTCGGTCTTGCTGGCCGGTGTTCTGCTCAGTTCAGATTACGTACTGTTGCGAGCCGTGGGCCGGTTGGTGCAAAGCGGAGTTGCAATCGCCGGTTCGGCCACTCATGTTGGTGGTTCGTTGGCGCTGCCGGCTGAGGCCAAACGGCAACGGCGCAGTGACGTAGACCAAGGAATTAATCTGGGCGGAACCGGTACAACTGAGAACGGCACGTCGAGCGTGGCACAAACTGACAGCTTGCCACCCGTGCGCATCAGCGGTAGACAGACGACCAACGATTTGAACTCATCAGAAACGACACAGTCAGTCCGCAGGGGACTGGCCGCCATGGCCAAAGAGGCGCTTAGCGGCTTGATGAACGCCAAGACGACGACGGTCGAACATTCCGAGGCTCAAGAGACGGCAAACACCGCTGAGTTCAGCGCGTCGCCGGTCCAGGCTGACGATCAAGATCTTGAGGGCACGAACGATACGGCTTTGAGTGACGAAGACGAAGAATTGGATCATGCAGATCGGATGGAAATTGAAACCTCCAGTGGTCAGGTGCTGCAACTGAGAGTGGATCCCCCGCACGAGCCACCAACCGCAGTTCAAGAACCTCAACCTCAAGTACGACCTCCCAAAGGTCGCAAGAGTCAGGCCGAAGATCACGCTGCGTCGCTGGCAGGACTGGACGACACAAAACTGCCGCCGGGCGCTGATGAGTACGTGCTGCCAGAATTGGAACTACTCACTCCAAGTGACGATATGGATTTTGAAGCTCAGACGGTTGAGGTGCGGCGCAAGGCCAAGATACTGGAAAGCACTTTCAAAAATTTTGGATTCAACATTCGTGTCGTCGAGATCGAAACGGGTCCGGTGATCGCTCAGTATGAGATCGAATTGGAGGCCGGATTAAGACTATCCAAGATCACGAGCCTGTCTGACGACTTGGCTATAGCGCTGCGCGTGCCTAGTGTGCGCATCGTTGCACCCATACCAGGCAAGAACACAGTGGGAATCGAAGTACCCAACGAAACTCGTCAGGTTGTTCGGCTTCGCGAAGTGAGCGAGGAAATGGGGGTCAAAGGCAAGAAAGCCAAGATCCCGTTGTTTTTGGGCAAAGATGTTTCGGGAAATCCGCTGATTGCCGACCTAGCTACTTTGCCCCACTTGTTGATCGCAGGCCGTACGGGTACCGGTAAATCGGTTTGCCTAAACGCCATCATTGCGTCGATCCTGATGACGCGGCGCCCCGATGAAGTTCGCATGTTGATGATCGACCCTAAGATGGTGGAAATGATTGGCTATGGACGCTTGCCACACTTGATGCACCCGGTGGTGACTGACATGCGTAAGGCCGAGGCGATTCTGGCATGGGCGGTTGATAAGATGGAAGAACGCTATGCTTTGTTGGCTCGTGCCGGTGTGCGGCATTTGACCAGTTACAACGAATTGGATCGCACCGAATTGCTTTCTCGCATCAAACCGGAATCCGAAGTGGAAGCAGAAGGCATCCCCGATCACTTGCCATTTATTGTCATCATCGCGGACGAAATTGCGGACTTGATGATGACCGCTGGAAAAGATGTCGAGCAGCACATTATTCGCCTGGCGCAAAAAAGTCGTGCGGTGGGCATTCACCTGATTCTGGCTACTCAGAAGCCAACGGTAGATGTCATCACCGGATTGATCAAGAGCAACCTGCCAGCTCGAATCTCCTTCCAGGTCGCTAGCCGAACGGATAGCCGCGTTGTACTGGACGAAATGGGGGCTGATAAGTTGTTGGGTAACGGGGACATGCTGTTCTTGTGGCCAGGTACCAGTATGTTGCTACGTGGCCAGGGGACATACCTGTCTGACGACGAAATCAACCGCATTGTCGCCCATTGTTCAACAGGCGAACAGAACTTTGTGACAGAGCTGGTGAATCTTAAGATCAAGGACGAAGAATCCGACGATCAGCCTCAGCCGACCGCTCTGAAAAAGCGAGACGATCTGTATGCTGCGGCCGTGGACGTAGTTGTTCGCGAAGGACGCGGATCTTGTTCGCTACTGCAGCGCGCTCTGGGTATCGGCTATGGCCGCGCCGCTCGTTTGATCGACTACATGGCTGAAGACGGGATTGTTGGTCAATACGCGGGATCGCAGGCCCGCGAGGTGATCATCTCGTTGGCCGATTGGGAAGCCATGCAGGCCGCTGAAGATGGTGGAGCATCAGGTGACAGCTCGCCTGCCCCTAAACCGACTTCGCCTCGCAGCAATAAGATCCGTCCGTACGATGCTGCCGCCAGCGGCGAAGGTGGCCAGCGACACAATTTGGGAGATAAGGCTAGCGCTGGAGCCAATCTAAAAAATGCGTCTCTAGACGCTGACTCGGACGATTCAATGCCTTGGGAAGATCAGCCTTGGCGAGCCGACGCGACGCAAGCTGGTCCAAGTGACTCCATTAGCGATTCGGATGACCCCTACGAATATGAAGACGTGGACAACGACGATTCTGATAAGGATGAATAGTCGCCCCACATTAGGCTGCTTCCAGTGGATTCTGGGAGCCCAGCGGATTGTGGAAATTCCCTAAGATCGACTTTTTCCAATTTCATGTACCAAAAAGATTCGCACCGAAGTACAACACGACTTCACCGTGACTTTTAGAATATCGGCGTTACGTCTAGCGGTAAGTCAATAGGTGGCGGCTGGAGCCTTCAAACGGACTATGATCGTTGAAGGTGGATAGGTGTAGCCCGCTTCTTCCCATCACCAGCTTTGTGATGGAGGCGTTGGCAATCACGCGATTGACTTGCGGCCAGCTTGTGTCCGGTATCTGCCAAAGAAGCCTAGCGATTACGCTGATTGTTCCTCCGGACGTAAAAACAATAGTTTCACCCCGCCCCTGCAACGCGGTCTGAAGCGCTGCATCGACGCGTTTCTTGAAATCAGGCCAGCTTTCAGAGTATTGGCCGTCATGTTGTCCACCCATCCATCGCAGTAACGCATGGTCGAACAGCTCTTGAAATTGCCGACGCGCATCACTTGAAGCCAAGGGAGGCACCGTCGAACAAGTTGGCGTCTCATTCGGCGGCGTTCCCGTTGAGCTAGAATTCTGACTAACCAACGATTTCATTTGACTGTCTAACAACTGGATATGATCGTACTCGTTCCAGCGATGATCCTCCTGCCACTGGGGCGGCAACCCCATGGCGGTCAGCGTGTGAAGAGCTGTTTGTTGATGCCGCCGCATGGCTCCGCAAATGACGTGATCGGGCTGGCCAATGCGATGCCGCAGAGCCTGTCCCAATACGACAGCTTGCTGCACTCCCAGTTCCGACAGTTCATCATAGTTGGCCTTGCCCCAAGACGCTTGGCCATGCCGAATCAGATAAATCGCCGCCATTATGCTCTTCGAATCGCGCGTCCGCTGCGCCAGTGGAGGTATTGATTGAACAACCAGAAATTGCGAAACGCTGGATTTCGAGTTTGACGATGATGGTAGCGATAATAAATTTGCTGGACTATCACGGCTAAACGAAACATGCCGTACACCTCATAGAAAGTCCAGTTGTCAGTCCTGAGCTGCATCCGCTGACAGTAGTAGTCCACCACTTCACGCCTGGTCAACATGCCGGGCAAATGCGTTGGCTGGCGGCGCAACATTTGATGAAAGCGATCGTCATCGGCCTGAACCCAGTAGGCTAGCGTGTTGCCTAAATCCATCAGCGGATCACCCAGTGTGGCCATTTCCCAGTCCAGCACACCAATGATCTTAAGCGGGTCTTTCGCATCTAGCACCACGTTGTCAAAGCGAAAGTCGTTGTGGATGATCACCGTCGCAACGTCGTCGGGTAGATGATCGCGCAGCCAGCGCCGAACTCGACGCCAGCTTGGGACGTTCCATGTTTTCGATTTATCGTATCGATCGGACCAACCTTCAATCTGACGCTTGACATACCCGGTGCCCTTTCCCAAACTTTCCAGTCCAGCCGCCCTAGCATCGACTTGATGCAGTTCGATCAGCTTGTCGATGACACCTTGGCACAAAGTTCGAGTCTGATCGCGGGTCAACGTCAAATCACCGGGCAAGTTTGATCGAGGTATGATGCCTCGAATTCGATCCATGACATAAAAATCGCAGTCCATGATGGCAGTATCTTGGCACAAGGCCACCATGGTGGGTACCGCCGGGTAAACGGGCCTGAGCGCGCTTTGAACGCGATACTCGCGGGCCATGTCATGCGCACTTTTGGCTTTGTGGCCTGCCGGTGGCTTGCGAAGTATCAACTCGCGATTTTCATAGCTCAGCAGAAAAGTTAGATTGGACGCACCGCCAGGAAACTGCTTGACTTGTGGCGTGCCCAATAGAGATGGAACCTCCTGTTTTAGCCATTGGTCAACCGCTAGCACGTCAAAGCCTTCCCCCTGTCGCACCTCGCGCGGTTGATCCAGCAGCTTGTCTGATTCCGCCACGGCAATTCCCTTTAAGTTACTTCTGGTATTTCATTAGCTCAAGCTTGGCTACCAGTCCACGATGGACTTCATCGGGACCATCGGCCAATCGCAGACTGCGAGCAGAATTCCAGGCAGCCGCTAACGGCAAGTCGTTTGATAGGCCCGCACCACCGTGCATTTGAATGGCCATATCGATCACTTGCTGAGCCACGTTAGGGCAGACCACTTTGATCTGAGAAATCTCGCTCATGGCCGAGAAGACACCGTGGTTGTCGATCATCCAGGCGGCTTTCATGACCAACAATCGGGCCTGTTCGATCATGATGCGTGCCTGAGCAATTCGCTCGCGATTGCCACCCAAATTAGCCAGCGGCTTGCCAAAAGCGACGCGACTGAGCGACCGTTGGCACATCAGCTTTAGGGCCAGTTCAGCCAGTCCGATCAATCGCATGCAGTGGTGAATCCTGCCTGGCCCCAGACGCCCCTGAGCGATCTCGAACCCACGACCTGGCCCGGCGATGATTGAGCTTTTGGGAAGCCGGACATTATCGAACACCACTTCGCCATGACCGTAGGGTTCATCATAAGTGTTCATCACTGGCAACATGCGCGCAATGCGCACGCCCGGCGTATCCATAGGCACTAGAACCATCGAGTGTTGGCCGTGACGGTGGGCGGTTGGATCGGTCAGTCCCATAAAGATGACTACCTTGCAGCGTGGGTGTCCCACTCCCGTACTCCACCACTTTCTTCCATTGACCACTACATGCTCACCATCCAGCGTCGCGGTTGCCGCCATGTTGGTAGCATCACTACTGGCCACATCCGGCTCGGTCATGCAGAATGCAGATCGGATTTCACCAGCCAGCAGCGGCTTCATCCACTGCTGCTTTTGCTCCGGGCTTCCAAAGTGGTATAGCACTTCCATGTTGCCGGTGTCTGGTGCGTTGCAGTTAAAAATCTCCGGAGCGATCGCGGATCTCCCCGTCGCCTCGGCAATGGGAGCATATTCGACCACCTTCAGCCCTGCGCCCAATTCAGGATCCGGTAGAAACATATTCCACAAACCCGCAGATCTAGCTTTTGCTTTCAACTGGTCAATCAACGGTAGGACGACCCACCGGTTTTCCAGACTCTGTAATTGTCGATGATAATCGCTCTCGATCGGGTCGATGTGCTCTTTCATGAATGTCTGAACGCGGGAAAGAAAATCACGCGATCGATCTGATTGTGCAAAATCCAAGTGACTTCACTCCTGATAAACGAACAGTTGCGGATGTTTTAGCAATGGCGACTCAGGCCGTTTTCAACTCTTCAAACACACCTAAGAATTTCAGCATAGCACCCAAGTTGCTGATGCGTATCTTTCCCGTCATCACAGCCATCTGTTTATTGATTCGTCCTAGCTCGGCATCCTCGAAGTCGCTAGCCGCTGCGGTGACGACACATTCTGCTTCGCCCGAAATGCCCTCTTCCACGGCGCACTGTCCATGATGGACTCGTACAGTGAATTGCCCACCGGTTTCGCCTTGCAACTGAAAATGAAAAATGGCACATTCATGTTTGGCCGCTTCGGGCCTGAATCGCGCTGGCAAGTTGAGCACGATTTCGCGTGCCGTTGTGGGAAGTGGCATGATCCGAAAATCTCCTGGATTCTTATAGTTATTGATTCGCCTGAACAAGTGGCAGTTTGATCGCCGGAAATCTTGAATTGTATTGTAATATGACTACAATTGCGAGAGCGGCGGGGACTGTCAGGCTGGGCTGCCCATCGAAATTCTGTTTGGCTGGTCGAATTTTAAGTCGAGACGGGCGGAGCTGTTGAAATTTGGTAGAAATTCAGAAAGTAATTCGATACCAGCTAATTTGGCTACCTAGCAATTGGTTGGCTTCAAGCTACCCGACCACCGGCGTGTGAGAGATTCCTTCTATTATGGCTGAAGTTCATCCAGAAAACGCATTGCAGCAATCCCGATGGATCACTCCAGCCACCCAGCAGCGTAGCCAACAAACGCTGGAACGAGTGCTGGATGCCACTGGCAAGCTGCTAGCTCAACGAGCTTTTAGAGAAATTTCCGTCGCCGACATCGCCAAGGCTTCGCGATGTTCCCCTCCGTCGATTTACGCTCGCTTCGAGAACAAGCCAGCACTGCTTGGCGCGCTTTACGAACGGCACACGATTTCACAGCGGCAATTGTATGTGCAGTTGTTTGCTGTCGAGCGATGGCGGGATACTGGGCTGGGAAATATTCTTCGTCACGCCTTTATGCAGATCGTTGACAGCCATCGTCAGGAACAAGGTCTCATACGAGCGTTCTTGGAAGAAGCTTCCGAGAATCAATCGTTTCGCGCTGCGTGGGCCGAGCAGGGAGACTTTCTTCATCAAAAGGTTTGTCAATTGGTACTCAGTCGCCCCCACGAGTACCGCCACCCGGCTCCTGAAGATGCGATTCGCATGGGATTAGAAGCTGGATTCGCGGTGATTGCTATTCGAGTGCTGATGCGTCGCATCGATCGTCCTCACACAAAGGCGTTGACCAGTGAATTAGTGTCTGTCATGTTGAAACGCTTGGAAGTTGTCTAAGATTACGACCAGTTGTGGTTAATGTCCCATCTGACTGTTCGCAAGCAACACTGTGAACAAGTTCATCCTCGTACTCGTGTTCAATGAAATAGTGCTCGTAGTAAAGTATTCCGGAATATCCGATTTCGAGTACGAACACTGCCGAGGGCTGAGTACGAGTACGAAGATTGCGTTGGTCACGTTTGGGCGCTATCGGCATCACTGCCTTGTGGCGTCTGACATGATTTTTCGAATTCGATATGACTAATGACCAGCTTCAACTCTCCGTAGTCATACTTGCCGCCGAAATGGGATATGGCTTGTGCGGCAGTTGCATCACTGTGCTGAATTAGATAGCGCTTAATTTCTTCTACTTTCGAAGGCTCCAACAATTCCGCGACATCCAGCTCGCCGGACTTAACGAAGTGCGCCAAGTGCCCTAGGATGGTGCCGGGTACCCGTTCACGCTGGATTGCGATTTCTTGAACGCTCTTGCCCAAGCGAAACAGGTTGTAACTAATTCGCTTAGTGTCTGGGGCTTTCGATTTTGCTTTTTCTGGACGCTTAGCGGTGCTGGCTTGGGACGAATCGTCCTGAACTTGACTTGAATGAGTTGTCAGTTCGCGCTCCTGACAATAATCTTGGATGATCCGCAATAGATCTTGTCCATATCTTCGCGCGCGACCTTTTCCAATTCCTGGTAGCTCCAGCAAAGTGGCTCTGTTTGCCGGCAAGCGTACAACGATTTCTCGCAACGTGATATTGGGAACCACCTCGTACGGCTTGACATTGTTGTCTCTTGCGGTTTCCTCCCGCCAGTACAGCAGTTGCCGGTACAGTTCCGGATTGGGCATTCCCTTGGGTACCACCAGCGTTCGTAGTGAAGTTGAGGAGAGTTTTTTTTCGAATTCTAGCTCCGCGTCTATCTGGGCTCGATTGACTAGCTCGGTCGAGAAGCCTTTCTGACATGCGGCAAAGCAGGCGCGTTTAACAGCCAGCGCTAGCAGCAGCGATTCGACCGCTTTGTCGAACCGGTCAGCAACTTCTTGGTTGTCCGTGACAGTGGACAACGTTGCCATTTCCTTAGCAATTCCATCCAATCGCTCCATAAAATAGCCAGCCGCCTTCTGGACGCGGCCTTGCAAGACCGCATTATTCTCGGGCAACAAATCTTCGGTCAGGTACTGGCCAAGTTGTGGCGCGAATTTCTCAGAGACTTGCCTGAGTTCCGAGTCGGCTCGAGCTTCCATGGCATCGCATTGCGACTTTGTTTCTGGAAGCACGGAATTAGAATGAGTAGCACAAAGGTGTTGCAACGATTCGAATGCTTCTAATATCGAACTGAATCGAAACAGATCCTGTAGCTTGGCCGCTTGATACTCTCGTTTGGCGTCAAGCAATTGGGCCGCAGTAGGCAAATTTCGATCGGCAGTTTCGCTGAAACGCTGGACAACCGGGTCTGTCTTGACACAGCCCAGATTGATGGGAGTTCGTAAGACGATGCCCTCCAGACTCTTGCAGCGACTGAGAGCCACGTATACTTGTCCGGTTGCAAAGGCTGCTTGTGCATCGATGATACAACGCTCGAAGGTCAAGCCTTGGCTCTTGTGAATCGTGATGGCCCACGCCAAACGCAGTGGATACTGGACAAAAAGCCCTATGACCTTTTCGTCGATCTTTTTCGTCTCTTCGTTCAGTTCGTACTTGACGTTTTGCCATTCAGCCTGTGCAACAAAGATCATCCGCGAATCATCGCAGGTCACCCAAATCCCTTCGTCGTCAATCGATGACACGCGCCCCAGCTTGCCGTTGTAATATGCTTTAGACGGAGTCACATCGTTCTTGATGAACATGACTTGAGTGCCCACCTTCAGCTCAAGAACCTGCTCGGTAGGAAAGCTACTGGCAGGGAAATCGCCAGTTACCTGAGCCTGAAATGAGTATTTCTGGCCTTGCAGGCGTTCTAAATTTTGTTGGTTAAGCTCGTTAGCTGCCGCATTGGTGGCGGTAAGAGTGATATAAGGAGTGCCCGCTGCGGGTTGGAAATTGGGTTGCCATCGACGATTCAGCTTTTGCAAGACTTGGTCGTCCATTCGATTGTCGCGCACGCTGTTCAACAAGCTAATGAACTCAGGATCGGCCTGGCGGTAGATATGCTTCAGTTCGATCGACAGATAATCGGTTTGGCTGAGAGCCCGACTGCCAAAGAAGTAAAACGTGTCGTAGTGTTTTCGTAGCAGATCTACCTCATCTTGCTTCACTACCGGCGGCAGTTGATGCAGATCGCCAATCATCAGCAGTTGAACTCCCCCGAACGGACGATGCGAGCCACGAACTTTCTGTAAGGCCTGATCGCCGGCATCCAACAGATCGGCTCGCACCATACTAATTTCATCGATCACCAGAAGGTCCAAGCTGCGAATCAGCCGAATCTTTTGTGCGCGCAGGTGAGGCTGCTTAGCGGGATCATTTCGCGATAACTCTGGCAGATGAAGTCCCGGAGGAATCTGGAACAGCGAGTGAATTGTCATTCCGCCTGCGTTAATAGCAGCCACACCGGTTGGTGCTACCACTGCCATGCGCTTGAGTCCTTCGGCTTTAACCTGATGCAGAAAGGTAGTCTTTCCACTGCCCGCCTTGCCGGTTAAAAACAGATGTTTATTCGTGTTCCGAACGTAGTCTGCAGCTAACTCAAGTTGAGGATTCGACTGAAGTGCCATCGGGCGCGGACCGATTATCGATTTTGCCGGAGTAGAAAGCGGATCAAGAGTTCATTGGCTCAATGTCCCGCAACCATGTAGTATGCCACCGATTTCTCCTATAGATTAACATCGCAATCGGCTTATCGACAGTTCCCTTCACTTGCGGATAGTTGTTTTTTGCTTCAAAACGCCTTCAACAAACAGGAATTTCAACCATGTTACGCCGTCAGTTGCTGAGTACTCTTTCCGCATGTGCTGCATCGCTAACCGTTTCTTCCTCTGGATTTGCACAATCGAAGATCCGTCCGTCCGAACTGGCAAGCTATGACGCTACGGCTCTGGCAGAGCTGGTCAGTCAAAAACAGATAACACCCCTGGAATTGGTTGACGATGTTTTGCGGCGTATCGACCAGATCAACCCTCAGCTCAACGCTGTGCTGCCAGATTTGTTTGACACCTCGCTGGCCAGGGCACGTGCTGAAGGTCCATTGGGTTCAAGTGCTTTAAGTGGAGTACCGCTTCTGATCAAAAATATCGTTCAGTACAAGGATGCTAACATAGATTTTGGCTCGCGATTAAACAAACTATCCAATTCGAAGAATGGGCGTCCGTTCAAAACGAATTCTCCCTTCATGAACGCAGTTGAACAAGCTGGCATGATTGTGACTGGTGTAACGAACGCATCGGAGTTCGGATTGATCGATAGTACGGAATCATTGGCTTGGGGAGCCGCCCACAATCCGTGGAATCCAGCTTTCACTACGGGCGGCTCGAGCGGTGGCTCTGCGGCTGCTGTTGCGGCAGGCATCGTTCCCCTGGCCCACGCCAGTGATGGTGGTGGCTCGATTCGTATTCCTGCGTCGCAATGTGGCGTTTTTGGAATGAAGTTGACTCGACGCCGAGAATTGAAATCATTCACTGAAGGGGGATTTGCCTTGGATTTGATGGGCATCTATGCTGAGTTTTGTGTGAGTCGAACCGTACGGGATTCTGCCGCATTTTTGAATCTTGTCGAACGTAAGGACAAAGCATCGGTTGGTATGGTCAGTGGTCCATCAGACAAGCGACTTAAGATTGCATTAGTCCTCGAGGGCTCCAATGGCATGATGCCCAGCCCTGAAGTGGAAGAATCGGTTCGCGCCACCGCCAAGTTGTGCGATTCGATGAAGCACGAAGTAGAAGAAATCAAGCTGCCGATCAATACCGAGCCGCTGACCGATGCGTTCCTAGGATACTGGGCAGCCGCCACGATGAGTTTGGATGCTGATATCAAAAAGCTTCTGGGCGAAGATGTGACGCGAGCCGAAGTGCTAGAGCCATGGACAATCGGGCTGATGGAAATCGGACGCAAACGCGGCCTAGGAAAAATTATGGCCGATGTGAAGAAAGCTTTCGCCGAGGCATCAACACAATGCAAAACGTTTTTCGACAGTTACGATGTGATCCTGTCACCTGTATTGCGACACCCACCCTTTCAGCTCGGTACCAACGCGCCAACGCTTCCATTTGACCAAGTGATGGAGCAGACGTTGGACCGTGTTGCTTACACTCCGCTGAATAATGCTTGCGGCACGCCTGGAATGTCAGTTCCTTTAGGATGGACCAAGGGGGGTCTACCTATCGGCAGCCACTTTTCGGCGTGGCGCGGCGGTGATGCCATGTTATTGGCATTGGCCTACGAATTGGAGTTAGCAAGTCCTTGGAAAAATCGAAAGCCACCCATCAGCGTTTTCTGAACAAGTCATTCCACCTGACTGATCTCGACGGCCACTGCTTTTGATTACGGGCACGTACCTCCGTTACCTCGTATTCTATTTCTACTTTCCGCGCCGCTAAAGCGTTTGCGGATTGAAGCTGAAAGATAACAAGAGATTTTCAGAAGGAAACAGAGAGAATGGAGCGAGAGATTTCGCAATCGTTCACAGGCCGGTAGCACTACGTTGTCATCAGGCTTATACAACCAGCCATCTAGCTAGTCCAAGGAACATGCCCATACTGGCTACGTCTGTGGCTGTCGTCAGAAAGATGCTGGATGCCGTGGCTGGGTCGGCTCCTAACTTTCGTAAGACCAACGGGATAGTTGCTCCAGAGACTCCACTGACGATGCAACTGCCGATCATTGCAAGAAACACAATCAATCCTAAAGCCAGGGCTCGGTCGTTGGATTGCCAGTAGGCCAGGATAAACATGCCTAGTCCCGCCGAGACACCCACTAAGGCTCCGTTGAATAGCCCCAGAACGCCTTCGCGCAGGATCAGCTTCCTCTCGCCACCTCGTTTCATTTCACCCAGCGTGAGACCTCGAAGCGTTACGGCTAAGGACTGGCAGCCGGTATTGCCCGATTGACCAGCCAACACCGGTAGAAACACAGCCAGCACAACCATCTTGTCGATGGTCGATTGGAAGTAGCCAACGACTCCTGCGGCTACAAATGCGGTCAGAAGGTTCAGTTGCAACCAAGGGTGGCGAAAGCGAAGGCTGCGAGACACTGGAGTTGAAAGCCGCTCCTCCTTTTCAACGCCCACCATCGTTCCAGCTTGAGCGCTAATTTCAATGGCCTGCATTTCGAATAGGGCTCTACCACGCACTGTCCCCACTAGCAGTCCATTCTCATCACAGACCGGATAGACTGGAAAGTGCGTATCGACCACCTGATGCAAGGCATCCAAAACGGTGTCCGTGATTTTCAGGTGAAATGGATCGGTCAGCATGATGCTTGACAGCATCGCGCTGGGCTGCGAGAGCAATAGGTCGCGCATCGTAATGACACCGATCAGTTTTCCAGTACCGTCGACGATAAATCCGTAAGTGATAAAGACATTGCGAACCAGCTTGCGAATCCTCTCGGTGGCGTCTGCAACGGTCAAGTTTTCTCGAAAGCCCGCATGTGGCGACTCCAGAATTCTACCGATGGAATCCTCGTCAAAGGTCAAATTGTAGGCCCATTGCTTCGAGACGCCCGAGGGAGCCGCCTGAAAGATGGCATCACGCTGCTGGTCGTCCATCTCCATCAGGATTTCTTCCGAGACCGCAGGACTCAATGTCGCAAGAAATTCAACCAATTCGGCTGCTGAAAACTGTTCCAGCTTTTCTAGAGCGGCCTTAGGCCCCAAGGTCACAATCTCAGTGGCTAGGGTGTGCTTTTGAGCGTCGATGTCCTGAGTGGAATTTTCTGACCCTAGCAATTCATTCTTGTTCATCGTCTAGCTTCTTGCCTCGCAAATTCGTTCTCCTCATGCCCGAAGAGCTTCTAGAATTCGAAGGTCTTCAAGTCTAATCAGCCGCGTTTCTAGTTTAGTGGCTGTCCCCAAAGCAGAACACGCCTCTCGATTCTTGTGGGTTTATGTTCACTGTTTCGGAACTTGACCGCTTTTCTGATCATCAGAGCTAGCAAGTAACAAAAACCGGCAAGACGGGGCCTTGTAGGTTGGGTTGAGCCGATGGAGCAGGGCTTTAAAGAGTCAGTTTTTCCTAGCAATTTTTACTAGCAATTCAGCGGATCTTCGACTCAGTTCCATGGTTAGCATCGCTTCAATAAATGGGCTCCCCCCAAAGAGGTGGCGTTGGTAGCTATTGGATCGGCTGGTCGAGCTTGAACTGACGATTACAGCGTTTAAGGTGAAAATGATGCGGTCGGGCTGCCGAATCAATGCTGGGTGGTCATCAAGTAGTGGAATGGTAGAGTGCTAGTAAGCAGACTAGAGGTTGAGTTCAGGGTCGTACTGGTCAACAGGGCACCGAAATTAAAATGAAGCGACAAAAGAAACGAAGACAGCTTTCACGTTGGTTTAGGCAGTTGTTTGCCAGCGAAAGATCCATTGCTGGCTACTCAAGCCGAACGATTCGCTTGGAGACGCTAGAAGGCCGCAGACTGATGGCCGGTGATGCTTTGCGTTACCTGTTGGGATCGGCTCAACGACTTGATGACTCATCTGGGGCTCCCGCAGCCATCGTGGGGTCCGCCAGTCCGGCCACGACCACCTCGGCGAATTCGGTTGGAGAAGGCGAACAGACCGGGGAAGGCGAGGCAGGCAATGACTTGGTGGCATTTGCCAAAGCGATTGCCGCGACCAATACTAAGTTCTACGGCGGAGCCTGGTGTACTTTTTGCACTCAGCAAAAAAACTTATTTGAGGATGGCGGAAAGTACCTTCCGTTTGTGGATGTCACCAATCCAGATCGCACTCCCAATTCGATAGCGACAACAAACAACATTACGACCTATCCAACCTGGGTCTTTGCTGATGGCAGTCGATTGGAAGGCGTACAAACTCTGGCTACGATCAGTCAGAAGACGGGTATCGCCATTGGCCAGTCGTCCACGCCTTACATTTCTCCGATTTCGAACGTCACGGTGCGAACTGGGTCACCTTTGCATGTGCCTGTGGACGCCTATCATCCAGGTGCCGCGCCGCTGACGATTACCGTGACCTCCGACAATCCGAACCTGGTTTCTGCTTCCGTCCCGAGTGGTAATCGCAGTTTGCGAATTAGCACCGACTTTGGCGACATGGTCTTTGAACTATTTGAGGACAAAGCACCCAGAGCAACCAGTCGAGTCATTCAACTGGCACAGAGTGGCTTTTACAACAATTTGATTTTCCATCGCGTCATCGATGGCTTTATGATTCAGGGAGGTGACCCTCAGGGAACGGGTTCGGGTGGTTCCAATTTGGGTAATTTTGACGATCAGTTCCATCTAGATCTGCAGCATAACCGTTCGGGTGTGCTGTCATTTGCGAAGTCTGGCGACGACACGAACAACTCTCTATTTTTCATAACTGCTGGACCTACAAGGCACCTGGACTCCAACCACTCAGTATTCGGGCAGTTGGTGGACGGCGAAAGCGTTCGAGACGCCATCAACAAAACGGCCATCGATGCCAATGATCGCCCGGTAAATCCAGTGCGTATGAATCAAGTAACCGTGCTGGATGACACAGAGAATGGTCTAGTACTTTTAAAACGTGTTGGCAACGGTACGGGCACGGCAAACATTACCGTGACAGCTCGAGACAGTCAGGGCAATCAGACGTCACGCACCTTCACGGCGACGGTGGCTGCGGACAATGCTAATGCCGCGCCGTTCCTAAACGATATCCCCACCCTGCAAGTCAACAGCGGCTCAACACTGACGCACACGTTGACCAGCCAAGACAAGGATGGCGATGCGCCGGTCTATAGTGTCGAGCGACAAGGTAACACTCAGTACGACTTGAGTGTCAACAGTCAAACGGGGGTCGTCACGTTAACTCCTCCCAGCAACTTCACCGGGCAGTTGCAATTTTTGGCCAAAGTGCGACAAACCAACCAGGCAACAACTCAAGATACCTTTGACACTCAGTTGGTAACGGTTCAAGTCAACGCGGCTACGACTCTGGGATTGACCCTTTTGTCGTCTAGCGATTCAGGTTCCTCGAATTCGGATCGAGTCACCAATGCAACCACGTTGTCCTTCAGCGTCACGGGAACCACATCGGGTGGTACCGTTGAGGTCTTGGCTGGCGCTACGGTTGTTGGAACGGCAACCGCCAACGGCACCACGACGCAAGTGAATGTACAAAACGCTGGAGCGATTGCAGAAGGCAGCGTTCAGTTCACGGCTCGACAACGCGTCGGCAATCAAGTTACCGGCACTTCGCCAGTGTTAACTGCAACCCTGGACCGAACCGCTCCGGTTCAGCTCACTTCAGGAGTTATACCGGCAACCGCTTTTGTGGGAACTGCACTGAACGTAGACCTGAACCACGCCGAAGAATCGTCGAACCTGCGGTACGCGCTGGAAAATGCTCCTGCTGGCATGACGATTGGAGCGACCGACGGTCGACTGGCTTGGACGCCTCAGTTGGCTCAGTTGGGTGCTCGCAGTTTTACGTTGGTGCTTACCGATTTGGCTGGTAACGCACAACGTCAGACTTTCAATATCACTGTCGGCCAGGAACCGCGATTGAATATCCGGCTAGCGACCGTATCAAGCACAGGGGCACCGATCAGCACCATTCAGACTGGCCAGGAATTTAAGGTGCAGGTCTATGTGCAAGATCAACGAGCGGTCGCCAATCGTAACGGAGTCTTCTCTGCGTTCATGAATCTAGTTTTTGATCCGGCGGTCATTCAGCCCATCGCCAATTCACCAATCAATCATGTGGCCCCGTATCAATCGGGCATGAAAGGAACGGTGGCCAGCGGCAGAATCAATGGACTCGGTGCGATTTCCTCTCAGAATAGTCCTCTTGGCGGAAACGAACGGTTGTTGGCCGAAGTCAGCTTTACAGCCCTCGCGTCAGGTAATGCTGGCCTGCGAACAGAATCCACTACAGTGGATGACACGACGTTGTATTCTGAAACCGTCAAGCTTCAGCCGGGTGAAATCAATTTTGGAACTAGCAATTTTGCAGTTGGACTAAATTTCACCTTGAACAATGATGTCTTCAACTTTGATGAAGATTCGGGTACTCAGACTCTCAACGTCTTGACTAACGACACGCTTGGGACAGGTGTTGTTCTAAACATCACTCAGGTGTCGACGCCTACCGCTGGCGGCACCGTTACCATTGCTCCAGACGGGCGTTCGCTACGATTCACTCCGGCGGCTAATTTTAGCGGCGCAGGAACATTCACCTATACGGCTGCCAATGCTCAGGGGCTTTCTCAGGTCGCCACAGTCACGGTCCAACTGACCGAAGTCAATGATCCGCCCAATGCGGTCGATGATATCGTTGAAGTCATTCAAAATAGTTCTCTGAATGTCCTGAGCGTCCTGACCAATGACACTCAAGGCAATGATGCCGGAGTGGTTGAGACGCTGTCGGTGACCAATGTGGGAACCGGATCAGCCGGAGGCACAATTCAGATCGGATCAAGCGGAGCCAATATTCGCTACACTCCGGCTACCGGGTTTGTGGGCACAGAGACATTCAATTATACGCTTAGCGACGGACGCGGCGGCTCCGACACAGCCTCGGTCACTGTGACGGTTCGACCAGCCGTACCACCACCTGTTGTTCGGGACGATACGTTTACTCTGCAAGAGGATGCCGCCCAGGCTGCTTTTGATGTACTGGCCAACGACAGTCCAGCAACTAGTGGCGACACGTTGCGTATTCGATCCGTGGGCACATCGTCCAAAGGTAGCACTATCAGCATCAATGCGGAAAAGACTCGATTGCTCTATCGCCCCGGGGCAAACCTGGCTGGACCAGAAGTCATCACGTATACGGCTGAGGGAAGTAACGGAGGCATTGCCACAGGTCGCGTGACATTCACGATGACCAACACCAACGATGCTCCCAACGCTGTTGATGATGCGTTTAATATTTTGTCGACTGCGGGGGTCAGCTCGGTGAATGTACTGGCAAATGACACTGAGGTAGATCCTGGCGATGTGATGACGATTACCGCAGTAACTCAGCCGCCCAGCGGCTCGGGAACTGTGGCAATTACCGACAATGGTAAATCGATCAGTTTTACACCGCCGTCCAACAGCTTTACAGGCAATGTTTCATTCACCTATACGGTTTCGGACGTTGCCGGATTGATTGATACTGCCACCGTCAACTTGACGGTTCGGAACTACACTCCTCGCAACATTACTGGCACGCTTCAATTTTCAAGTATCGACGCCAATCAATCACTGCGTGGCTTGTCGGTCGATCTGACGGGCACCGATGTGACTGGGGCCGCAGTCAACACACGTGCCAACGTAGATGCCAATGGCGGATTCAGCTTTAATAATTTGGCCCCCGGCGAATATCGCATCAAGCGTCAGCCGTTGCCATTCATGAACGATGCGGGTGAAGAGATCACGATTAACTCGACGGCCAACGACGGGAATGTATCTCGCAACATGCAAGTTTCGGGTAGTTTGAGTCCTAGCCACTTTGGTATACGCGACTTTTTGGGATCATCCTTCTTGAAGTCGCTAACTGCGGTCATCGATACTAGCAACGCTACCAAGTGGCAGGCTGTGCGTGGAAGTTGGGCTGGTTTGACCGGAATAAATTTCCGAGTCGACACCAATAACCTAGTCATCAACGCAGTCAATAGTTCCCAGCAGAATGTGACCGCCAATGTGCCACTGAATCATTCGCTTCTTAGTCGAACCAGCAGCAATGGCCATCAACTGTTGAAGCTGTACGGTGATTCCGCTAAGTTCAATCTCGCGCCTGCTGCTGCCTCCAGTTCGACGACCAATGGTGCTGAAGGCGAATCGGCGGACAGCAGTTCAGTCCAGACGAGCAATGTGTCCACGCCTGGAAGTTCGGTTCAAGCTCAATCTCAAATTCCAGCGCTGTCCCCAAGCCAATCGGGCAACCAGGCTTTCTCGTCGACAAATGCAGGCACCTCGGGTCAATCACCGTCTCAGCCAAATAGTCTGCCCCCTCAGCAAGCTTTGCGACAGATGTTGGGCTCTAGCCATCGAACCAACGGGCAAACCGATGGAACAGCTCAGGCGTCTACCTCCACACGGTCCGGCGATTTAGATCAACAGGGTGTCAGCGAACTGCTGGATGATGGACTGCTGGACCTACTGGCCTCGGAGGAGCGTCGATAGCCTGATTGCCACAAGTAGTCTCTGATAACCAGGAATTCAACTCAAAGGAATCCCTAGTTATTTCGAGATTTCTGAAAGAAATCAGAGGATTTCTGCCTGTTTTGGGGACGAAATGCCGAAAAACCTCAGAAAAACC
>DAIRSD010000018.1:0-224 GCA_036804625.1 Aureliella sp.
ACGAATTCAAGGACGCCTGGTATCAGGTCGCAGTGTTTGGAAAGCACAGCTTTCTGAAGCTCCAAAAAGCGTGTATAGATTTGTCGTATGGCCGTTTCGTCTGCTGGTGTCGGGTGAAGATCGTTCCACAAATTGGCGACACGCGGCATCAACAAAACCTCTCGTAAATAGTCGATCTTGGCTTTGACCATCGGTTGACGTGCTTCTGCCTCGGTGACTTCAAT
>DAIRSD010000018.1:234-21038 GCA_036804625.1 Aureliella sp.
GAAATACAGCACGCACCACTGCGACCGGTGCCAGACTTCCAAAGTCGAGCGTCGTACCGGCCCAGTCAAATAACACACAGCGAAAGGGACTCCAAGGTATCTGCGCTGCTTGCTGCAACTGCTGTTTGGAATGGATCAAATAATTTGTTTCGGTGGTCACTAGTGAAGCTCTCCGTTCCAGATTTGCCAATTATTTTCTGCGATCCCAAGCGCCAATGTCATACCAGCACCGCCTAGACCTGTACAAACTTGAACGCTAGGTTCAGGAGATGTGATTACAGCAATGGAATCTGGGATCTTTGCATAAATTCCATGCCATTGGCTCTCCATTTTCCATTCTGGAAGCCTAATAATCTTGTGCAGTTCTGCAAGTATCAACGCGTTAATGCGTTCGTTATCGAAGGGTTCGATGCTTGAACCGTATTCGTGTGAATCGCCTAATACGACGCGCCCGAGATCATCCTGAGAGGCCATGACGTGAATGCCAAAGTCATCCAATTCGGGAGATTCATGAGATACTCGGTCGATGACTTTTTGAAGTGATTGACAGGTTCGAAAGCTAGTGTAATGCCTTAAAGTTAAACCGCTAGCAATATGGCTAGTCAGTTTCCAAGAATTCGGTTGGGCTACCGTGCGCATCATTTGAAGCTTGCACTTCTTCATTGGAATGTTTTGAAGCACTTCGGGATACAGAGTTTCCAAGTCGTGCCCCGAACACACAATCACGCGGTCAAAAGGCCTTACCTTGCCGCTAGAAGTTCTGACATGACCCTTGTGACATTCGATGACTGTTGACTCAAACTGGAATTCTACATTCCATCGCTCGGCAAGGTATTTGGGAATTTTGCGAATAGCTTGCGTCGGGTTGACACATAGTTCAAGATCGCTTGAAAGCGCTCCAATGAAGCCTTCCGGATTAATTGCGCTGCATCGGGCAAGTGCTTTTTCGCGATCTAATAAGTTTAAGTGGCTTCCAAATTCAGTGCATGCGGCCTGATGGTAGAACTCTTGCAAAACTTCCCATTCATCGCCGTGATGCGCCAGATGAAGCGATCCGTAGGAATTGACCCAAATACCCGACTCGGCAGCCAATTCAAGCCAGCGCTGGCGACTGGCAATCGCCAAATGGCGTGAGTGATCTGGTTGTCCAATGGGCCAAACCATTCCAAAATTACGAATGGAGGCACCAGATGCTACAGTGGTCCGCTCAAACACGGTCACGGAGTGACCACGCTGTGCAGCAGACCATGCATGAGCCAACCCAAAAATACCAGCTCCGACAATTGCAACTTTTTCTGTGGCCATAAGATCCAATCCGACGTAGAATCAGTATTACGAGAAGGTTCTACCATGAAGTACCCCTGGCAGGAAGTCTCTATTTTTGATAGATTGATGAAGAACCTAGGGAGCGATATGAAACCGGGGGAGCCATACTAAAATGACTAAAGCAGTACTTTTTCACTCGACTTCCAAGACCTGGGAGATGGTGGATGTTGATAGGCCGGATCCAGGTGACGGAGAGATCTTGGTCAAGGTACTCGGGTGTACGATCTGCGGAAGCGATTTGCATAGCGTGGCAGGTAGGCGCGAGACGCCCTGCCCCATCATTCTTGGCCATGAGATCGTTGGAGAAATCGTTGAATGCGGCAAACGCGGATCGCACTACTCCATAGATGGGGTTCCACTTGCTGTCGGAGATCGCGTCGTATGGTCTGTTGTGGCCAGTTGCGGCCAATGTTTCTATTGCCTGCGTGCATTGCCGCAGAAGTGTACCGGCGGTCGCAAGTACGGACATTCAAAATTCCGTTCAGTTCGCGATCTGACCGGAGGTTTTGCTGAGCATGTTTTGCTGGTTGCGGGGACTCAGTGTCAAAAGATCTCCAAACAAATACCATTAGAGCTTGCCTGTCCGGTCGGTTGTGCAACTGCCACTGCTGTGGCTGCGGTTGAGGCATGCGATGTTCACCAGGATGGTTCGGCCATGGTCATCGGCGGAGGTTTGGTTGGGCTAATGACGTGCGCATTGCTAAAACATCATGGCGTTCGAAACATCTGTTGCGTGGAACCCAATTCGTGCCGGCTCTCTTTTGCCACTCAGTTTGGTGCTACCCATAGTCGATTGGAAATGGACCGAGCAACAATTGCTGAACTGACAAGTGACTTTGGATTTGATGCCGTTATTGAATGCTCGGGTCAAAATGTGGCTTATGAAGTGGCCTCAAATTCAGTGCGGCTTGGTGGCACCATCGTTCTGGTTGGAGCTGTGTTTCCAACGTCGCCTGTTCCAGTCGTCTTGGAAAGAATCGTGCGAAGAAACCTAAGAATCGTTGGTATCCACAACTATACACCTAAACACTTTCTGGCTGCGGTCAGCTTCACAGAGCAGCTTGCCAAGACTTTCAGACCCGGCTCGATAGTGAATCGATGGTTTGAACTTGCAGATCTAGCTGATGCAATTCAGTACGCGGAACAGGTTAGGCCATTGCGAGTTGGCCTATATCCTGAAAGCCGATGATTTCGCCCCTAAAACAACGCTGCGACTCAAGTTTTAGTGGAACTCGCCCGAGATTCTCTTTCTTCGGCAGAATACGGGAACTCTTGCAAGTTCCACTACGGAGCAAAACTTGCAAATTCTTGTCATAAAAGTGCTACACAGCATTGCCTAAACTTGTTTAATGGCGCGTGCGGCTTGTAGGCACCAGCACCTAGCGGTTATTCGTTCAACGATGTTGCCGAATGCGGTTTGCTTGGCGATTCACTGATTCTTAACGATGTCTTTGTTGAAACAATACAGTGTCTTAATGTGGCTTAATGCAATCTTCAGTTCAGATTAAAAGTCACTACATCTGATCTTAAAACTGCAATCCTATACTAGCGACCGTTTGATTTGGAAGCAAACGGAGGATGTTGCGATGCGATGGTTCATGGTTGTATTGCTCTTGTGCTCGCTGCTAGTCGGATGTGGCGACCCGCCGCTCTACCCTGTTACTGGCAAGGTTACACTTGGAGGAAAGTCATACGAGCGGCTTCTAGTCTATTTTCACCCGGCTAAAGGCAAGGTGACGGCATTCACGATGGGCGCTGGTGAGACCACCAGAGACGGGACGCTAAAGATGCGATCTACAGGCGGCAACGGACTTGCGAAAGGCAAATATCGAGTTTCCTTTGCGTGTTTTGTAACACCTGGAGCTGGAACCCGCGAGCCCCGGAGCAATTCGTCGACCCGCGCTAGCGACGAACCAGAAGTGGCCACCAAGAGCGAGACAAATGACAGTCGCAAGGCAGATATCAAGGATATCGTTCCGGCACCATACAACTCCTCCGAGCAGAGCCCGGTAGTGATCGAAGTATCGTCGAGCGGCAGCAACGTTTTGGAATTTGATATCCCGGCGAAATAGAACGTACTTCAAAACGTTCCGAATTTAGGACTTCATATTAGGAGAATAATCTCATGGTAAGAGAAAAGCGGGTCAAACATGGATTCACTCTGGTAGAGCTGTTAGTTGTGATTGCGATCATCGGAATCTTGGTAGGGTTATTGTTGCCGGCCGTTCAAGCCGCTCGAGAGGCTGCTAGGCGGATGAGCTGTCAAAACAATGTCAAGCAACTTGGGCTAGCCGTACACAATTTTGCGTCGACCTATTCTGAGCAAATTCCGATGTTGGGAGAAGCTCAGGAAGGTGGCCACTGGAGCGCTTTTCTATTGCCCTATGTTGAACAGAATTCACTGTTCGGCGCTTTAACCTTCGGTTCGACCGACTGGGCGGCCGGCGCTTCGTTTAGCAATATTTCGCTTACAGATCCCAATCCAATCATCCGACAAGTAGCCGCCTGCCAATTGCCCATCGCATTCATGCGATGCCCGTCTTCATCAGCCACTTCGGCAGTCTACGACGCTTCCACTTGGTTACCACCTTGGTTTGTCGCGGAACGACAACCAGCCAATTACCTGTTCGTGGTGACGGGTATTCAGCCCAATGATTGGAAGCCAGCTTCTGGGTCGGGACGCCCTAATCGTCCAACGTGGGTTGATAGCAGTGGTGCTACTCAACCCACCAAGGGTCACTGGGAATTAGATGGTATGGGCATCACACGCCCACCAGAAAAGGCGCGGATTGCTCAAGGGGGAATGGGAGGTGCCGTCAAGCTAAGCGGTGTAACAGATGGCTTGTCGAACACTCTGATGATCGGGGAAGGTGAGCCTGATCCAAAACTTGCTGAGACATCAGCGAACACGGAAAGTCAAAACACGGGCCGTAAAGATCATTGGGCCATGGGTTGCGACGCTTTCGACAATTTGGAAGGGACCGATTGGTCCGAGATGGGGTGTTCTACCGGCGTCCGAATCAACTATCCCAGACCCACTGTACGTTTCAACGATGGGAGCCCTGAGTGGGCGGCATACGAAGTCAGCGCAAGTAGCCGCCATGCGGGTGGAGCCAACTTCGTCTCCGGTGATGGTTCGGTCAGATTCATTCCCAACTCCATTGATCCAAAGACTTACAGTGCGCTGGGAACCCGCAATGGTGGCGAAACGGTTGCGACTGAAAACTAAGTTCGAGATTTGTGCGACTGGGTTTTGTTTGTTTTTTGTGCGCAGGCGTGTGACTGTGCTTCAGTAGATTCCTTTTTAGGGAGATTGGAAAGATGAAAGCGGTTCGTTGGTGGAACGGCAGCAGCCTATTAAAGGCGATGGCTGGATTGAGCGGGAGTGTGGGGAAGCGTTCCAAAAAATGGTGCATGGGTTGCGCAATCGTGTTGATGACTTGTGTTCCTAGCCTGGCAGATCAAATTGCATTTGATGACTTCGAAGGCGTAACACTGATTCCGTTCGACGTGGCAAATTCGCCTACGTTCTCAGATGGAACAGACTGGACCAACGTGGTTCCTGGTTGGACTATTGAAAACGATGCAAGTCACGTGGCAACTACATCGGTGGCTTACAATGGTTGGGTCGCCATGGATGTAAATTCTTGGTCTCGACAGCAAGGTAACCAGGGCAGTACGGTGGCGCCCACTGGACGGTCCCGTATGAAGTTGGGTGGCAATGTCAATAACACCGCATTGGTCGCGGACCCGGATGCCTGGGATGACTTTCCACCAGCCGGGAAAGGAAACGGATTTAACTCGTACGTCAAACGCACGATTGATATCACGGGCCGTGATCTAAATACACTTTCACTCAGTTTTGACTGGGACTTTGTGACCGAAGATAACCAGATCGGCGTTGTCGAAGTCTCTTTTGATGGAGGTGCGACGTATGAATTGATACTTGCGGTTGCATCTGAGGATTGGGTTAGCGACCCAACATGGGGACCTTTTACGTCATCGACGGTTGTACCACCTAGCACGGAAGCGGGTAGAAATGTAAGTTGGTCCACCAACCCTGGCACCGACACAGTTGAGGTGACTCAGCGTACCTTTGTGGCGGGTACCGACTTTACGGTTCCACCAGGATCCACGTCGATGACCGTACGTTTTGGTTGCATCTTAGCCGGAAATGACTGGTGGTTTGCGGTCGACAACGTCGAACTAGCAGACCTGAACGGGGTTATCGATTTTGAAGACTTTGAAGGACTAACTTTACTTCCATTTCCGGCCGGTGGTGTTGGCGTGCCTCCTGGAGACGGAACCGATTACTCGCAAGACATCGCGAACTGGACGATTGACAATGACGGCTTCTGGAACCCGCTGATTAAAATGTACACTAGGTGCAACGAGCGCGCCTTCGACGGCTGGGCTGCTATCGATTCGCAGTCTTGGACTAATCAGCAAGGTGGGCAAATTCGAAATGAATTCTTCCCCAATCCGGCCATCTTCCCTCCGGGTCGCAATACAATTCTGGTTGCCGATCCAGATGCTCATGATGACTTCGACGTAGAGTTGCCCACAGGGCACCCCGACAAATCCAAAAAGGAATTCAACTCGTTCATCTATCGAGTCTACGATGTGTCTGGATATGACAATACCACAATCGAGGTCGAAATGGATTGGGAGTCTCGCATCGAGAGTACTCAGCGAGCCCTGGTCCAGGTCTCGTTTGATTGTGGTGCAACATGGACAGACCTATTGGATGTTCAATCTAATGACTCGGCCAAACTGGACGCTTTAAGAGCAGCGGGTTTTCTGTACTTTGACGGAACCACCCCTGCGCAAATTGGTGTTAACAACAATGGTGACATCTTCAGTACCGCAAGCGGACCGCAAGCATGGCAATTTACTAATGCGGCAGGTGCTCGCCCAGCTAAAAATGGCAGCAAGATGATTCTGCGTCTGGGCTGTATCGATGCACAGGATAATTGGTGGTTTGCCGTTGACAACATCAGAATTGAAGGTTCACCGCAGAGCTTCAAGCACGGGGATGCGAATCAAGACGGTGTCATCAACGTGTCCGACGTTACCGCCTTCAACTTGGCGTTGTCGAACAAAGCAAGCTACGACAGCATGTACGCCATTGATGCGGACGTAATTTTAGACATGAACGCTGATGGTGTCTTCAATTCCGGCGACATTGCTGGCTTTGAATGCGAAGTGTCGGGTGTGATTGGGCCAGCTACTGGCATTGTAGGGCGATCGGTCAATCATGCGGGATATGCCGGCAGTGGCTCGTCCATCGATACTGGCAAGACGCTCGCACAAGAAGGCTTCGGTCCGACGCTACTGACAATGGAGAACCTAATTAACACAACTCGCGGAATCAACAGCTTGGTCTTTGATATAGCCGGTCTGGGTGATCCAGGAGCACTTAGTGCAGCCGATTTTGCCTTCCAAGTGAGTCCTCAGAATGTCTTTGATGAGATGGTCAATCCGCCTAGTGGATGGGAGCCAGCGCCTGCCCCTGCATCAGTATCTGTCACTCCTGGTTCTCCAAACCGAGTACAGATTGACTGGGCAGACAACGCGATCGAAAACCGATGGCTGCGCGTTACCGTTCTAGCCAATGCCAATACGGGGTTGGTTCTGCCGAAGACCTACTATATTGGACACCTGCGTGGCGAAACCACCGGAGCATCTGGCAGAAAATTTACCGTGCTGGTCGCAGATATTCTTCAGATCCGTTCTGCCCTGGCCGAGACCGTTGGTGCCAGCAGCATTGTGGACTTAGACAAGAGTGGGGTTGTGTTAGTTGCAGACATCCTAGCCGCACGTGGTCAGTTAGCTAAAGAACTGACCCAGATCACAGTGCCATAAAGGATTTCTGGCCACTCAGGTTGCGTGACTCTTAGATTTGTCAGCGAGAACGGAAGTTGATATAGGCTGAAGCGGGAAAAATCGATATTCCGCTTCAGCCTTTTTCTTTCGACAGTCTTCGATGAAGCTCGGTATCGTCCTTTGAATGAGGGATGATTCCGTCAAGTAAAAAGCTTCTCCCAACGATCTGCAGTTGACGCTCTGCCTGCGGAACGTCGTTGCAGTCGTCAACGCACGTTTCGGCGTCGCAACACAGGACCACTTTTCCACGGCATGCTGACTGCCGAGCCCTCAGCAAATTCTCGGTAGAAGTGCGCCGGTGGGTTGATCCAAAGGAATCAGTCGGCCAAGCGTGCGAATGACGCTGACTGGTGAGATGTCCTTGGGCTGAACCTCGCCTATGATGCAGGCGTGATCACTGATAGGGACTGCGCGCAGCGCCTGTAATGCAGCTTGAGCCTGCTGAGCGGCAACTGCGACTAACATGGTTCCTTCATTGGCTACAAAAAGTGGGTCTATGCCTAAGAGTTCACACATCCCACGCACAGTCGGTAATACAGGGATTTCAGACTGCTGGATGACCATCGAAAGACCACTGCTGTCTGCCCATTCGTGAAGCACGGCAGCCACTCCGCCGCGCGTTGCATCACGCATGCATTTGACTGTGACACCGCTTTGAGCCAACGCTTGCACGGCAGGATACAGAAGGCCACAGTCGCTTTGGATGTCACCTGCAAAACCAAATGATTCGCGAGCGGACAGTACCGCCATTCCATGCTGAGCAATCGGACCTGACACGATCAGTTGATCTCCCACCGCTAGTTTGGACACATCGCTTTGGATTTGAGGATGCACACGTCCGATCCCGGTGGTGTTAATGAACAGCTTGTCAGCCGCTGAATGCGGCACAACTTTAGTATCGCCCGACACCACCGCCACGCCAGCTTGCTTGGCCGCTTTAGCGGCGCTACTGAGCACACGCTGCAGTGTCTCAAGTTCCAGGCCCTCTTCGATAATCAGTGACAATGTCAACCAAAGCGGTTGTGCTCCGGCAACGGCCAAGTCATTCAGCGTGCCGGTCACCGCCAAACTGCCGATATCGCCTCCAGGAAAGAACAGTGGCGACACGACGTAAGAATCGGTGCTGATGGCCAGACGACCGTTGACCGGCGGTAAGTAGGCTGAATCACCCAGTGGAGAGAGCAACGAGTTGTCAAACATCGGCTGGACTAGTCGGGTGATCAATTGTCTAGCCAGCTTTGCACCTTCGCCGTGTGCCAGTACAATGCGCTGTGCGGTTGACTCGGTATTGATCGGACATGTGATCACGCTTGGGTCACTTAAGCTTGGATCGCTCATTTCAATTCTCGCGAGTTACCTGGTGATCGGGCGATTTGATAGGAATAGTAGGCGGCGCAGGCTCCTTCGCTTGAGACCATTGGGGCACCCAATGGCTGGTCAGGCGTGCAGCGAGTTCCAAAAAAAGGACATTCAGGCGGTAGAATGCGTCCCGTCATAACTTGTCCACTGGGGCATATCTCTTCTTCTCCTTGCCAAGTCAATGCAGAGCAGGGGAATCGCAGGGCAGCATCAAACGCAGCATACTTAGGCATCAGTACAAGCGAACCGCCGGGCATAATGCCCAGCCCACGCCATGGACCGTCGGCAATTTGGAAGACCTGGTCAAGCATTTCTTGAGCCGGGATGTTTCCAGCATCACGCACGCTCCGAGGGTAGGCGTTGATCACTGCTGGCTGGTCACTCTCCAGCAATCGCACACATTCGTAGATGCCTTTTAGCAGGTCCACAGGTTCGAATCCGGTAACCACCACAGGTAGATGGAATCGATCTACAAACGCTTGATAATCCTGACATCCCATCACCGTACAAACATGACCAGCCGCCAAAAAGCCTTGCACTTGGCAGCCCGGTGCTTGAGCAATCTGCTGCATGGCTGGCAGCACGCGGACATGCACCGAGATAACAGTGAAGTTGTCTAGTCGCAACTGATGGGCTTGTAGTACCGCCAGAGCCGTAGCCGGAGCGGTCGTTTCAAATCCGACAGCGAAAAAGACGACTTGTGATGCCGGATTTTCTTGGGCCAAACGTACCGCATCTAACGGAGAGTAAACAATGCGAACATTAGCACCTTGACTCTGAGCGTGCAAAAGACTGTGCTGAGAGCCGGGCACACGCAGCATGTCACCAAAGCTTGCCAAGATGAAGCCAGGCCGCTTTGACAATTCGACTGCGTGATCGATGGCCGTGGATGGCGTTACGCATACAGGACAACCTGGACCATGCAGCATCTGCACCACACCGTCCAGAGCTTGATCAATTCCATGTCGCAGCAATCCGTGCGTTTGGCCTCCGCAAACTTCCATCAGAGTCCACTTGCGCTTGGCGATACTGCGAATTTCTCGCGCTAAACGCTCCGACAGTTGGCTGTCGCGGTATTCGTCAACGTGTTTCATGATCCTCTCCAGAAAATTCCGCGATGACTTCAGCTTCACTGAGCTGCTCAAGCAACTGCTGAGCCGCTTGAGCATCCAATAGGCTGATGGCAACGCCTGCGTGGACGATCACATAGTCGCCAATCTGAGCTTCGGGAACGCAAGACAAATTACAACGACGAACGATTCCGAAAAACTGCACGTCGGCTTCACAGAATGGAACTTCACGCTGAATCCATCGAATAACTTGACCTGGAATCGCTAGGCACATTGTTCTTGCTCCAATACTGATATGGCAATAGCCAGTTGTCCGGCTGCCAATCCACCATCATTGACCGGAATTCGGCCTGGCAGAACTAAGTTTACTCGAGACGACGAAAACTGTTCAGCAATCAATTCGACCAGCACCTGATTTTGAAAGACTCCGCCAGACAGCACAACATCCTCAGTTGGAAACTTGCTACAAATTCTTACCACTGCATCGGCCAGGGTGCGTGTAAATCGCATGGCTATCGCGGAAGCCGGAACTCGTTTCTGCTTGTCGGCGATCAGAGCGGCAATCATGGGTCGCCAGTCCAGTTCATCCAGTTGGCGACCTGCATCAAGGCTAGAAACAAGTGGCATGGGGTATATCCCAGTTGCATCGCGGTTACAAGCGGATTCGAGCATCGCTGCAAAATGTCCCTCGTAGGCGGCGTGACCATCGCCCAGTTCGGCCTGACTGAGAATCAGAGCGGCCACTGCATCAAACAAGCGGCCTATGCTGGTTGTCCAAACGGTTTGAGGCAACCGTCCCAATTTTTCTTCCAGTAATGGGGCGGGTTGGTACTGAAAAGCGAAGCTTGGATTCCACTGTCGCACCTGTTGAAGCAGCGCCACTGCCACTCGCCATGGCTGTCGAACAGCCGACTGACCTCCAAGTAGTGCAAAAGGCCGTACACTGGCAACGCGTCGGAAGCTGGACTTCGAGGCAATCATGGCCTCGCCGCCCCAGATCGTGCCATCGCTACCAAGTCCGCTGCCGTCCCAAGCCAGGCCTAAAACGGTTCGATCCACAATGTGCGCCTCAAGCATTCCACTCACGACATGCGCATGATGATGCTGGACAGCTAATGTGCGAAGGCCATTGTCCTGTGCCGATTGTTGGGCCCAAACGGTCGTAAAGTAGTCGGGATGCAAATCATGTACCAGGACAGTGGGCTGTGCCGAATAAAGTGCAGTGAAGTCCTGAATGTGCTTGACCAACCTTCGTCGCGTTTCTACACTGTCCATATCTCCCACGTGAGGGCCCAGCACGGCTTGTCGACCATTGTACAAGGCTATGGCCGATTTCTGATGACCTCCTAACGCTAACACGTGACGGTCTGTTTGCGGTTGAGAAATCCCTGGCAATGGCAATGGAGCCAAACCGCGAGATAGTCGCAGCGTTGCTTCACGGCCCGCCATGACTCGCACCACGCTGTCGTCGGCAGGGCGAACGATCCGGCGTGGGTGATCTACGATGATAGATGTGATATCTTGCAGCTTGGTAAACTGCGAATCCGCGCGATAGGTGATCGGCTCGCCTTCTAAATTACCGCTGGTCACAATTAAGGGACCGACCTGGTCGACCAGCCAAGCATGAGCTACTGTGGTCGGCAGCATGATGCCAATGCTGCTAAGTCCTGGGCTGATCGAAGCGGGCAGCAGGTTGTTTTTTTGCTGCAGAACGACCACAGGTCCAGCCGGCGACTGAAGAACTGCTCGCTGCTGTTCGCTCAGGTGTGCCAATTGTTCCGCCTGTCTTATGTCGGCAACCATGATCACCAGTGGTTTGGATGCTCGGCCTTTGCATCCTCGTAGCGCGACGACGGCATGATGTTGCCCAGCGTCGACCAACAGTTGATATCCGCCCATACCTTTGAAGCCTACAATCTGGCCGTCGCGCAAAGATTGAATCGCTTGATTCATGTTGGTCAGTGTTGGTCCGCACCGCTGGCAACACGTCGTCTGAGCGTGAAAGCGTCTATCGGAGGGACATTCATATTCTTTGCGGCAGTCATCGCAAAGCGTGAATTCAATCATCGAGGTCAGATGACGCTCATAGGGCATCGCATCCAGAATCGAATACCTAGGACCACACTGGTTGCAACTGATCAATTCATAAGCATAACGACGATCGCTCAATTGTTGGGCTTCACGTGAGCATTGGTGACAAGTGACAAGATCCACGGGCACGATGGTTTGAACTGGCCCAGTGGTTAACTGCTCGACGATCCGGAATTCTGCGAAACCTTGCGGCTGGCAGTCGTTTACGTTCAATCGGTCGACGCGACCATTGATTGGGCATGCGGCTTGGCAATTATGCAGGAAGCTGGCTATGTCACTTGAATTGCCTTCCAAATGTGCTTCGATGCCAAGTGATGTATTGCGCACCCAACCGGTTAATCGCAGATCGGTTGCCAGCCGAGCCAAAGCGGGGCGATAGCCAATACCCTGAACCAACCCGGCGATTGTAACTCGCCGAGCCGTTAAGCCTTCCGCTATCATGCGATGGTCGTTTCGGCAGTTCGAGACTGAAGCAATTGCTGTCGCCGCTCCTGTAGAAATTCGCACCACTCAGCTACACCTTGACCGGTTCGAGCGCTCAATTGAAGTGTTGTCAATTCATGCTGTATCAGGAGTGCATCGGCAATGGCAGCAGAGGGTTGAAAGGGCACGTAGGGCAGCAAATCGATCTTGCTGATCACCATAGCGTTACTGGTGCGAAACATTTTCGGATATTTGCCCGGTTTGTCATCGCCATCTGTGACGCTAAGCATCACCACGCGCAGGTGTTCTCCAAGATCGTGAGAAGCCGGGCAGACTAAATTGCCAACGTTCTCGATGAAAAGAAAGTCTACTTGCGGATCGCCCAGCGCCTGTAAGCCACGGCTGACAAGCGGCAACTCCAAATGACAGGCACCACCGGTCGTCAACTGGGCAACCTGCGTATAGGGCTCGAGCCGCTGAGCATCCCGATCGGTTTCCAAGTCGCCAACCAGCACCGCCATCGTATGTCGACCAGACCAGTGCTGAGCTGTTGCAGCCAGAAGCGCGGTCTTGCCCGCTCCAGGCGACGAAACCAAGTTGACCAACAGAGTCCCGCGTAGAGCTAGTCGCTCTCGTTCAGCAGCAGCATCTTTCTTCTGGTCAGCCAACACGTCGCGCCGAATGACAACACGTCGGTAACTGGTTTGCATTGTGACACCTCGTTAGGACAAATGGTAGCTAGCTGATCAACATTGATTGTCCGCTCTCGAACGACTTTTCGCCAGACGACTTCGCCAGTCGAGTCGTTCCCGTGTCGCCAAATAGGAGAGTTCAGCCTCTATGTTGAAATGCCAGATGGCATAATGTACAATGCCAAACGACTAAGCTGGTTTATGGGGCTAGAGCGATGGAAAATATCAGAGAGTTGATGAAGTTCACGGGCGGACGGTCCTTAGTTGGATAGCCACGATCTGATTTTGAATTCATCAAGATAGTTCGAAACGGGCTGCCAGCTCGCGTCATCGAGATCGTATTCAAGTCTTCGTCGATAAGTGAAAAGGATTTATTTAAGTAACTACTGTACGACCAGCTCCCGTTGTCCGTCCGAGAGCGTAATTGACCCTGAGCGGAAGTCTTCAACGTAGTACTCAGTGCCCTGGATGATCAGTGCTACTGGCGCTGGTATGTTCTTTGAGCCGCAATCGACTGAAACTTGGCTGCGGTCAAGTTGCAGATCAAAATACTTCTCTTCGCATTGAATGACGGCAAAACCGCGATTGGGGCTAGACATGACCAATGCGGCAATCTGCAAAGAGGGTAGCTTGGGAAGTGGAGACGAATTGCCCGATGTCTGAATGCCTAACCGCTCGATCAGCTTTGGACTGGGCACGGTGGGGTCTTGGCCTAGTGCCGCGCTCAACATCGAAAAGAAGAAGAAACTCAGATAGATTCTCATCGCTGGCTACCTCCGGCGCTCATCAAGGCTACAAAAAATGCGATATAGACGTATCCCACGATTCCACCAGATATCACGATGGTTGCAGGCTCCACCATGCGGCTAAGTCGTTTGACTTTGGCCTTTAATTCTGTGTCACACAGTTTGGCAACTTCGCTGAGTGTCTGGTCCATGTTTCCGGCGCGTTCCGCGACCTCCACCATGCTGGAGAGAATAGGTGTAAAACCGCCGCGAGCCGACAGGAAGGGTGCCAAAGGCTGGCCACGCCGCACACCGCAGTCAGCTTGTACCAGCAGATTGGCCAAGAAGCGATTGTGCTGCATTCCGGTGGCGATCTGCAAGGCTTCGACTAAACGGATGCCGCTGTGCATCATTACGGCAAGTCCCTTGGAAAGAGCCGCTGTTCCTGACAATCGTAACACGCTACCAATGATCGGTAATCGCAGAATGGCGCGATCCCAGAGGTTGCGACTGCGTGGCGTGTACAGAATAATTGCCAATGTCGCCAGCAGTCCACTACCAATTGCTACTAGCTTGACACCGTGCAACTGCAGCCACCCAGACAAATCGATCAGCCGCTGAGTCATGGCTGGTAGGTCGCGCCCCATGGCGCTTAAAAAGACCTGCAACTGAGGAATAACATGCAGAACCAGGTAACCAGCAATGGCGATTGCTGCTGTCGTCACAACCAACGGATAGGCCAAAGCCATGCGTACTTCGGTGATCATCTGCCTACGTGAGTATAGGTACTCTTGACTCTGTTGCAGCGAACTGACCAGTTCACCAGTCTGCTCGCCGACATGGACCAACTGAACGACTATGGCTGGAAACGCGGCTTGTTTGGCCAGAGCATCTGATAGCGAGCTTCCCTGAGCGACCGCTTGGTGGACTCTGGCTAGAACGCGTGCCAACGACTGTCGCTGAGTCTGCAACTGAAGCGACTTGATCGCATCCAATAGCTTTAGTCCGCTCCGCAGCATCATAGCCAGTTGCTGCAAGGCTAATTCGATGTCAGAAGATTGTGCTGGCAGCCAGTATCCGGGCCATAAATTGCCGAGTTGCCTTCGGACACTACTACGCTGAGAATCGAAACTGATCAGACGAATATCCATTGCCTGGATTCGTGATCGCAACTCCACTGGCGATTTAGCCAGTAGCTGACTTCGGAGCAATCGACCGGTCCGGTCGCGTGCCAAATAGTTATAGACCGGCATGGTAGGACCCCCAATCTACGGCTGCTACAACTTCGGAGAGTGAAGTGGTACCATCGAGGATCTTGGCCAGCCCATCATCCATCAGCAAGCGTCCGCCACGCTGCAAAGACTGCTGCGCAACCGCAGCTTGACTGACATTCTGCGCGATCAGCTTGGCCGATTCGCTGTCGCAGTCGAACAGTTCGAATAGGCCGACACGACCTGCGTAGCCTTTGCCCGCACAGGTGACACAACCCCCAGGATCGTAAGTCGGTTGGCCTTCCAGAGCTGGAATCTGAAGCATGAGAGCTTCTTGCGCGCCGATTGCACGTTCGCGTCTGCAGTGTGGGCACAGTTTGCGGACTAATCGCTGAGCGACAGCGACTCGCAAAGTGGCTGCAACCAAAAACGGCTCAACTCCCATGTCGATCAGCCGCGTGATTACGCCGACAGCGGTGTTGGTGTGTAGAGTGCTGAAGACCAGGTGTCCTGTTAATGCCGCTTTGATGGCAACGCTTGCCGTTTCATGATCACGAATTTCTCCCAACATGACTACGTCGGGGTCATGTCGTAGGATACTGCGTAGTGCTTTCGAGAAATTCACTTTGTCTGCGGAGTCGACTTCGACCTGCGACGCGCCTTGAATTTCGTATTCGATTGGATCTTCAATCGTAATCACGTTGCCACCCTGGCGTTTAAGCAGTTGCTTTATAGCGACGTAGAGCGTTGTTGATTTCCCGCTGCCTGTCGGGCCCGTTAGCAGAATCAGACCGTGCGGGCGCTGTGTGGCCGATTGAAACTGATCTAGTTCAGGAGATCGCATGCCTAGCGACGACAGTGACAGTTCCTGCGCTGGATTGGTCAGAAGTCGAAGCGTGATTCGTTCGCCATATCGCGTGGGTAACGAAGCTGCCCGAACTTCCAGGCGTTGTCGATCTGACCCAAACTGCGAGTTGATGCGCCCATCCTGAGCGGACCGCTTTTCCGCAATGTCCATACCTGCTAGCACCTTCAAGCGGCTTAGTACTAAGGGCTGACTCTCTTTCATCAGTTCACAGTAAGGCTCAAGTACGCCGTCTACTCGTAGGTGTACTGTCAGGGTTCGTTCGTTGGGAACCAAGTGAATGTCGGAAGCGCCGCGCAGAAGTGCGGCTTGAAAGAGCTGATCGCATATCGCTACCGCACTTTGGCTTTCGTCAACCGAAGGGCGGCCGATCGCCAATACTTCAGCATCACCTAACGACACCACTTGATAGACTCGTTCGATGGCGCGCTGCAGCGAACAGCTTTGGGCGTGAACGAAGCTGCATTCATGTTGAAGGTATTTTTGCAGCAGCCTCTGAATCTGAAGATCAGGATACTGGCGACATGCCACCAGCACGCTGCCGCCCACTTCGCTTAGCGGTAGAACCTGTTTACGCTCTGCGTAGCTGGCAGGCACTTTCAGCGCCCATTTTGGGTCCAGTCGCACGTGATCCAAATCTAGAGGATGATCAGTATTCCAAGTTGGCGTCTCCTTCATGCACAGTGTAAGGCTCATGGCAGTTGGCTCCCTAACCAGACTGTCCATTGCCAACTGCGCTGATCTGTCTGAACGTCGATTGGACTCATCTTCAGTGAAAGTATGCGACAGCCTAAGGATTGATTCGCTAGGGACGACAATGCGTTTTGCATCTGTGGAAAAGTGCCGCTGAGCGTTACTAGCACTTCACAGCACTCGGCAGTGCGGTAAGGTTGTTGATCAGAATTGCCGGTGACTAAGGCTTTCCATGCGTCAGGAATAGTCGCGGTAGATTCTTTGATGGGTTGAACGCTTAGGCATGTCAGGCCGGCCGATTGACTAATTTCGAGTATCTGCGTGACAGACGATGCCGGGGCTGTGCTGGACAATAGATTTGCGCTTAGGTCGCGGCGTCTAGCGACCAGCGTTGATTGCTGAGACTTGTTGTCGGCAGAATGCTCCGATAGTCGCTTGAGCTCGTTTCTTAGTTCAGCTAGTTGCCTTTGTTCAGCATCCCAATCGATCCGAGCTGCCTTGGCGGTCGATTGACTGAGAAGTGATTTAGCGGTTGCGATTTGGTGATAGAGCGGTCGCTGGACGAACAGTCCATAAAAGGTTGCAATAGCTATAGCTGGCCCGAGGGCAATTGAAAGGGTCGTTGTATTTGGGGGAGTCCGCATCATGGCAGCGTCTCCGCAACAACTTTGCTTAGCATCTCGATAGATCCGTTTGGAGCGACCAACTGTACGACTTCTGTTGCAGTGCGCGATTGTCCGGCTCCAGCATGCACCTGTTGCAAGACGATGGTGAATTCGCAAAGGCCGCTGGGGAGTTCCTGCGTGGCGGCTGGCTGCAAAATCCAACCCAATTCGCTTAACGAGGTTTCAAGCCTGGCGGCAAATGCGTGTGCTTGCGAGCTGCCTGTTGCCAAGCCATGAAGACTTGTCTGATTTGTATCGGATTCAATCCGTTGTAACCAGCAATCCTCGGCATTGATGGAAACCGATTCCAGTAGCCTGCTCCAGCGCTGATTCCGTAAGTCCTGAGCCGTTGAGGCAGTGTGGATCAGCTTTTCAATATTGCGACGCCCTGACTCTGCTTCAGCTAAGTCCTTTTCTAGCTTAGCGATTTGGCTCTGCGCTTTTTGAATGGCTACCAGCGTTTCATCGCGAGTCCGATGGCGTTGGTCCAATCGTTCTTTCGTGCAGATCAATTTTGTTAACGACTCATGAGTGTGACGATGCCAAAAACAGCAGAAGATACAACAGGCCATTGCCAGCAAGAAGCTCAATGCCAACTCTTTACGTACCGAACGTTGTTTGATTGCGTAAATACAGCATGCTGAATTTTCAGACGGTGATGTAATGATGGGCAGCCAGTCTTGGAGCAATTCATCTAGTAGCCCAGGCGAGAAATTACCTGGTTCAGACCATAATGCTTTTTGTCGATGAACTTCTGGTAAGCCTAGTGATTTCTGGGCTATCTGAACAGCGGCAGGATGTGCAAGTCGCTGCAGCATGCCACCCATGAATTGGATTGCGGATTCCAGTTCGGACCACTGAGCATCAGAGACTTGCGTGACAAGAAAGTCTCGTGAGTTGCTTGCGATTGGTGATTCATCCTGTAGGGGTACGCATGCAACTCGGCTGGCCAGCGCCGATGTTCCCGATTCCAACTCGGCTTCGAAAGCCAAAGCCCGACAAAGTTCCTTAGCTGAAGCAACTGCAACTACATCAACTGGCAAGCTGACGATTTCGGTCCAGAACTGAGTGCAGATTATGGAGACTTTGCCGATACGCTTAGTACCCAAGTTGGCGGCCTGAGTTAGGGATTCCGCCAGGCTAATCGGAGCAGCGGAATTCGTTTCCGGCAAATCCGACCACACAGCGTGCAGCTTGGGACGTCGCGCACCGCGAAAGTCGGCTCGAGCCACCAGTCCCGGCGTGACGATCAGTAGAGTTTGAGTGGAACCAAATCGTGATAATAGAGTCATACTACCGCAACTCCATTTCTACACGATTGTCGACGCGAGCTTGTACCGTCACGTAGTGAACGATGCTTTTGTTTACGATCGATTCCCCGATGTCTAGCACATCATCATTGTTTACGTCGTTCCACAGGATAGCACGAACGGCTAAAGTGCCTTTGATCGTATTGTCTCGGCGATACTCGAAGCTGCCCGAATTGCCGATAACAATGAGTTGCTCTTCAATGGCCCCGGTTGTGCCTCCAGCGGCGTTGACAGCATAGCACAATACACCTAATTGCTGACTGCCTGTCGGACTTGGATCGACGCGAGAGCCGTTCAGGCCGTCGATTGCAAACAAGCGTAGAACTAGAGTGCCCATGTAGTCTGTGGATTGGACCGAAACGATTATATCCTCTCGATATCCGTCCTCAGGTGACGTGGAATCTCCGTCCGAACCGAGAGAGAGCATTTCCAAGCTGCCTAATCCGGATAGAAATGTTGGTGCCCTTCCCCAGCCGTCGACAACATCGTTTCGACCAGCGCCAAACTGTAGATAAGGCCCATTCCAGCCGCCTACCAATTGAACATCTTGCACCGTATCACGATCTGAATCGAAAACGTGAAGTGTGCGATCGATCAAGCTGACGGGTCGTTGGAGTAGCTGATGAGCATTTGCGGGAAGCGCGCCCGTGTCGGCGACAAAGCCCATCGCCGAAACATTGCTGGCCGACAGATTTGACTCTCCGACTACTGCGTTGCGCAATTCGTCCAGAAGTTTTTGTGACTGTTGATAGCGAGCCTGATCGGCAACTGGTTCTAGCGACCGTATTGCCACAGTCGACAGTGCGGCAAGAATTCCTAGGACGACCACTAGCTCTAGAAGAGTCAGCCCGTGACTTTTAGCGTAACCTAAGGGCAACATACAGATCGTCTCCAATGCTGCTAGGGGTCAACGCAGATGTGGCCACATTGGCAGGAATATCAATAACACCATTTTCTCCCGCTGATACGACGCGAACATCCTTTAAAGAATCCGCCGGGTTGACATAATGTACTTGCAAAGGGCGATTCCACGCGTCTACCAAACCGGGCTGACTGGTATTGGAAGTGGCTACAAGCAGATAGGGACCGTTCCAACCCAGTCCAGAATTCTTATCAAAACTACGGGTTGCATCTCCGGTCGTAGGATTGTGAAACATCCACTCGATTTCAAACCGCTCGTTCTCTGAAGCTGCCGTCAGCACTCCATCCAGAGCGATGAACTTGGTATCCTTCCAATACTGCTGCAAGGATACCTGCAATTCGGCCAGAGTAGTTCGCGTCGCAGTTTCGGAAGCTGAAATCAACTGGTTGTCGCACAGTGGTACAGTGATCGCTGCCAGGGCAGCTAGCACGCTCAGTACTACTATCAATTCCACTAAGGTTAAGGCTAGGCGAGTCGTCTTCATGTCAGCTCTCACACTAGTCTTGCAGACTGGCTAGTGAATCTACTCGTTAGCACTGATGTTGAAGTATCCACCCAGTTGCGTACTCAGTCCGCTTCCGTCAGGAGCCAGAATTCCAGTGAATCGAGCGCGAGTCAAAGCGTCGGTTCCATCGGTGATTTGGAATACAGCCAGGAAGCGGCTGTAGACGGTATCTGGATTGGATGCAGAATCGCGAGGGAAGTGAACTGGAGCATCAACCATCAGCGTGCCGGTCAGTTCGCTAAGCGTACCAATCCCCAGGACAACATATTTTCCAGCAGCACCCGTTGTTTCAAGACCTAGGTTTTGCTGATGAGTTGCCGTGAGACCTTTTAGCAAAGTAGTGTTAGTCAGAGCGGTTACCGTTGGCAGTGCAAAGGTCGTATCGTCGACTGCGTGAACACCCACGTTGGCGATACCCGCATTGGTCAGCGCCGCCAAAGTATCTGCGTCCAGGGTCACGTCTGCTGTTACGGCGGTCAGTCCGGCCGACAAGGTGTTCAAATCTGTACCTGTCAGGTCGGTCATCAAACTGTCGAAATTATCAGGATAGCCCAGGTAGATCGCTTCGAACCGCTGAATAGCTCCAGCGATTTCTGAAATGTTTGCTGCCGAGGTACTACGGTTGGTACGCCCTACCATGTTGGTTATGGTGGGGATCAGGATACCCGCCAGACCAATGAGGATCGTCAAGACAACAATCAGTTCGATCAATGTAAACGCATGGCGAATCTTACGGGTATTTGCCAAGTAGGTACTCATGGACACATCTCTTTTCTCGGGATTCGTATCCCAAATTCTCAAGTCGGACACATTGTGGACAGGTGTAAGCTGGAGACAGTTCTCCGAGCGTTCACAAGAATGTAAGCCACGGTTAAGCCCATGAGTAAAAAATCAAAAAAAATCTCCCAAATTACGCAGATTGCCTGGCTGGAAAGCAGTAAACCTTAACGGTAGTAGCGGGCGGCCAAATTGTAGGGACACCAAATTGTAGGGACACAGAGCGGCGTAATCGCAGGGACACAGCAGGAAATAGCGGCAATTATTTGCAGGGGGCCGTAATT
>DAIRSD010000019.1:0-20547 GCA_036804625.1 Aureliella sp.
GCCCGATGTAACTATTTTACGCCAATTTTCTGCGCCCGTTTTTGTATCAAGGCAGATCAAAAGTAAATCGTCCCCGTCGGCACTGGTCAGAAAACTTCGGTCGCCCCATACAATGGGAGTCGCCCCGGCTTGCCCCGGCATTTTTGTCTTCCAGACAATGTTCTTAGTCAAACTCCATTCAGTCGCAATGGACCGCTCTGACGAAATACCGTTATTGGATGGCCCACGCCATTGTGGCCAATTTTCTGCTCGCAGTGCCCTTGGTTCGCTGAGCAATAGCGATAGGCTTGTGCATCCTGCAATCAGCCAGAATGAGCAGGTTCTCACACGAGTCGTTTTCGACAACATTTAAAGGCTCCTGTTGAATGGGCTGGCGGAACAACCTATCAAGTTTTTGGATTTGGCTGGATAACCAAGTTCGGTTTTTTCATTGGATCACGCTGTGTAGTGCGGACTGGCGAAAAAACGATTATAACCATGCTTAGTCCGTTTGGTGAGTATCCCGATAGATACCGACTCAACTTGTACGATGTCCTGGAGAGCCATGATGAAATACGTATGCGAACCGCGCCAGAGCCAAGCTCAGTTTGCTTGGCAACAATTAACAACTCCAATGGGAGAATTTGTGGCTTGCTGGTCCGAAGCAGGACTGAGGAGTTTTGAATTCCGACGGGGGCGCAGCGGCCAGACAAAGGACTGGCCAGCCGCCAACGCTCTGTCTGAAGATGGCTGCTTGCTGATTTTTAATTCGATGCGACAGTTAGAACTTCAGCAGGCTGTAGATGACTACTTCGTAACTGGCATCTTGGATTGGGATCTCGACCGGTTGGATTGGCAAGGCATCAGTCCCTTTCATCGTCAAGTATTGCTGTCGTGCGCCAAAATCCCACCTGGCGATACACAAACTTACGGAAAATTGGCCGCCACCGTTGGTAGCCCTCTTGCCGCCCGAGCCGTCGGAGGAGCCATGGCAAATAATCGTTGGCCATTGGTCATACCGTGCCACCGCGTCGTGGGCTCTAACGGAAAATTGACTGGATACTCGGGTGAGGGTGGTGTCCAAACAAAACGAAAATTGCTAGACATGGAGCGAAAACTTTGCAAGAGTACCTGAACCTATCGAGCGACCGATCGAGTGAAAAGGGCTGAACCGAAATAATCCTCATCGACGCCTGAAGAACATGCGCGCAAACGCAAGAGCTTGCAGGAGCGATCCCAGCGCTTCTACAACATAGGTCATGGCGGCCCAGAACAGTGCTTTCTGAGCGCCAGCGTGCTGATCGCCTAGAGCTAAACCGGAACGTTCCATCCACTGCAAGGCTCGTCGGCTAGCGTTGAACTCCACTGGCAGCGTTACGATGCTAAACAATGCTGGTAGACCCAGTCCAAGAATACACAAGAGCATGATGCCCTGATTGCCCAGCACAGCGGATGCCCCTGCACCACCAAAGGCCATGATGGGCAAGGCTAGATTGCTAAGCTGAAGAAAAGGTACCATTTTAGACCGCATTTTTAGCAGCGGATATCCTGTGGCGTGCTGGACCGCATGACCCACTTCGTGAGTGGCTACCGCGACAGCGGCAACGTTTCGCTGACTGTAGACCACTTCGCTTAAATTAACCGTTTTGGTTTCGGGGTTGTAATGATCGGTCAATTGCCCGCGAACCGATATGACGCGCACATCGTCGATACCAAATTGCCGCAACATCAATTCAGCCGCTTCGCGACCGGTAAGCTGCATGGGCTGTCTCGAAAACTGCACAAATCGGCTGCGCATTTGGGTAGAAACAAATCCTGAAAGCAGCGGAATTCCCACCAGCAGCAACAAAAACAGCGGATCATTCATTGGATTTTCTCTGTTAAGTCAAGCCTCTAGCGATCCAGATTGCATACAAGATCGCCTACTCATCCAATCTAGCTAGTGTGGATGTTGCAAACATTGTAACCGCTCTTGGGTCAATTGGGAAAATGGCGACTTGCTGGTTAGATTGGATCGCTCTATTTTGATGGGCAGGAATTTTGGATTCAGCGTTTGGACTCTCCTGCTGTACAGCACCGAGGTATTATGTCTCCTGTAGCATCTGAACAGACTCAACAGGTCATTTCCGAAAATTGGCAGCGGGTTCGCCTACAAGTTGCTGACGCCTGTACTAAAGCTGGCCGTGCCCCAGACGATGTGATCATCGTTGGCGTTGCCAAATATGTCGGCCCCGAATTAACGGCGCAGCTTGTGTCAGCCGGTTGTCGGGTTATCGGCGAAAATAGACCTCAAAGCCTCTGGGATAAACATGTCTGGTTTCAGGCGAAACAACCGCCAGATGCAAACCCTAGCTGGCATCTGATTGGTCATTTGCAGCGAAACAAAGTCCGCCGCACGTTACCCTTAGTAGATATGATCCAGTCGGTCGACAGTTTGCGATTGGCGCAAGAACTAAGCCTGGAAGCGGTACGTAGCCGAATCGAGGTTGCTGTCCTGTTAGACGTAAACCTCACGCAGGACAGCAGCAAAACCGGTTTAACGTTGGATGAATTTTGGACCACAGTCCAGCGTTTGGTTGAACTGCCGGGTCTGCAACTGCGTGGCCTAATGGCTATGTCCTCGCTTGATGCAACGCCCCAGTTGATTGAAAGGGAATTTGCACAGGTACGAGAATTAGGGGCTCAGTTGGCCCAAAAGTACCAACTGCCCAATGATCGATGCGAACTTTCGATGGGCATGAGCGGAGATTTTCGAGAGGCTATCGCGCAGGGCTCCACCTATGTGAGGATTGGATCAGAGTTATGGAGGGGGGTACTGTAGCTTGGTAGAGGGGGTTGATGACTGTCCCCCTGCAAGGCAGTTTGCCAACCCCAATGGATGGAGTTATGTGGAAGACCGTTGACTAGTCTGAATCATAACGTTCTACTGAGCGACTCTTCTCCACTCGAGGGTTTCCATGAAGTCTGCAAAACGCCGCTGTTTGGCTGTTGAGCAATTGGAGTGCCGACGTCTACTTTCAATCAATCCAACCGGACAGGAACAGGAGTTTCTGCAGTTGGTCAATCGCTTCCGCACAGATCCGCGCGGTGAGTTCGATCGTATGTTCTCGTCGACCTCGCCGCTGAAGTCTCGTTATTCTACCATTCAATCGGACTTGGACCGACATAAGGTCAGTGGGTCTCAGTTAAAAAGCGAATGGGCTGCCTTAAGTCCGGTGGAACCTCTCGTTTGGAATCAAGCTCTTTCCAATTTTTCGAGTTCACATAACAACTCGATGATTCGCAACAACAAGGGCTTCCACAGCAATGATCAAGCACGATTCAATGCGATGGTTGCGGCCGGACTTTATTTCCAGAACGAAGGCGAGGTCGTCGCGTTCCGAGCCAGTAACCCAATGCAAATTTACGCGTCTTATTTCGTCAACTGGGGAACCAATGCGGCAACGGGCCGAAGTTCCGGTGGCATGCAGCTTCCGCGTAGTCATCGCAATTTATTGATGGATCCGGTATTTGATCAGATTGGAACCAAAATTACAGCGACGCCCAGTGTCGCCATAGGGCCTGCTGTAAACACAGCGGTGATAATCGATACCTATTACACTCCTGTCTATGTGACGGGAGCGGTGTTTCATGATGCAAACAAGAGCGGATGGTACGAATCAGGCGAAGGCTACAGCGGTTCGACTATCGAGTTCGAGAATGCAAGTGGCCAGAAATTTACAACCCAGGCTTTTCCTACAGGCGGCTATCAAATCGCTCTAAAACCGGGAACTTATAAAGTCCGCGCCACGGGAGGCGGATTGCCACAAGCCGTAGTTCAAACGATTACGGTCGCCAGTAAATCGCTGTGGGTTAATTTCATCTACAAGACCGGTGATCCACGTCCTGACGCTTACGAACCCAATGACTCACTGGTCACTGCTGCCCGACTTACTGGCAGAAGCCCCAGCTTGACAGGCCTGTCCTTGCACTCCAACAGCGATGTCGATTTTTTCCGATATGTGGCTGAAGGAACCAGCATGGCTACTTACAGTGTGCAATTTAATCATGCTAATGGAAACATCGATTTAGAGTTGTTGGACTCGACGGGTCGATTGTTAGCCAGATCCGCTGGTTCGACCAATAGCGAATCCATCACGCATCAGGCCGAAGCGGGGGCGGTCTACTTTTTGAAAGTCCTAGGAACAGCGAATTCCAATTACAACCTGCAGATTTCTGGTCCTGAAGCGATCAAGCCCGATTCCCAGGAATCCAACGAAAATTTGGCAACCGCCAAGCTGTTAAGCGGCCCCAGCCCAACGCTTAGCGGCCTTTCGCTACACACCAATCGTGACATAGATCATTTCAAGTACGTGGCAACAGGCGATGGCTCAGCGACTTTCCGATTGGATTTCCTGCACTCCGGCGGTAACGTCGATCTACAGCTTTTGGACGCAGCAGGAAAAGTAATTGCATCGTCTACGACCTCTGGTAACGTTGAAACCATCACTCGTTCTGTCACACGAGGAACAACCTACTACATTAAGGTGCATGGTGGACAGAACAAGAACTACAGCTTGAAAGTCACAGGACCGGTTGTCTCAGCACCGGTAGCCCAGAACCATTTAGCGACCGCTACGAACGTCAATCGAATCGTGTCAATCAACCTACTAAGTGGTTTAGCTGGCTCTGGTGAAAGTCTACCAGACGTGGTCGTTAAGCTGGCCGCTGATGCTCCGACTGCGTTCAAACTGGGCACTGGTGGAACCTTGACTTATCAAGCTCCCGTCAACTTTACTGGAGTGCAACGAACGACCTATACGGTAACCAACAAACATGGCCTGACATCAGCACCCGCCAAGGTCGAAGTTTTTGTTGCTGATTTGAATCGCACCAACCCTTGGCAAAGCCCCAGGGTTTTTGCCGATGTCAATGACGATGGTCGCGTTTCGGCTGTCGACGCGCTATTTATCATCAATGAACTCAACTCAACTCGTTCTCAAAATCTTGTCAAAGGCGCAACGAACATAGCAGCCTTTGTCGACCCTAGTGGCGACAATAGAGTTACTGCACTTGATGCGCTGTTAGTGATCAACCACTTAAACCAAACTGGAAGCGGCGAAGGCGAATCCGCCGTACCACCTCAAGCTTCTGCTCGTTTGGCGGCTTCAGCGCCCGCCACTTCACAGCGAGATGCGGCGCTGGCTCAATGGACCGCCGCCGATTATTTTCTGGATCTGGACGAGCGCAAGCGCAGCCAAGAAACCCATCGCGACTAAACTAGCGAACAGGCAAGAATTGGTCGACCTGCGTTTGCACCCGGTTTTCTCCGAAACTGAAATTTAACGGATGCGTACTCTATGCTTTGGTCTTTTCCTGCTGAACTCGATTCAAAATTTGCGGAATTTCATTGTCTGCAGCTCGCCTCAATTTGCGAATTCGGCTGCGCCATAATGGTGAGTAGGGAATGCCACTTGGTCCAACTGTCTGCAAAAATTTGATCGTTTTCGGCTTCACGCTTTCCCACAAACCTTCCAGAAATCGACTGTGACTCTGCTCCAACAACTCGCGATGAAACAGGTCGTGAAACAATGCATCCAAGCGACTGACGTACCGCTGCAACAACTTTCGCAGCAGCCCGCGACTGCCAATCCACAGCCCGATTCCAGTGAGCAATAGCGTTACTGCCGTGACGATCCAAACGGTCTGCGATCGATGGTACAGGAGCAACCAGACGCTGACTGCTGCCATCAGGCCGCCGAGCAACCAAAGACCTAGCCGAGCAACCATCAAACGCATTCCCACGTGCTGACAAATCGTAGCGTGCAAACGCAGGCAACGCGCCGCATCCAGCACAGCACCGATCACATTGCTGCGTCTTCGCGTTCCAACACGAGAAACCTCATGTTCCAACTCTTCAGTGGATTTCAAGAAGTCTACTAGATCGATTTGCTTTTGACGACTACTGACTAGCTCCTGGATAAAAGTGCAGTAGATGTGCGGCATGTCTTTGGTTCTGGCGATGCGAGACAGATTCCAGCAAAGAGCACCGTAGGTTCTTGCGAAATCCCGCACATCGGCAAAGGTATCCACTTTATTAAATACGATCAGTACTTTGTACATCACATCGGCTAGTGCGTCCGAAAATATTCTTAAGCTCTCACCGATGATCCCTGGCTTGTCGGGGTCAAAAAAGAAGATAATCAAATCGGCGTGACTAGCAAACTCGCGAACCACCGCTGGAAAATCGTAGCCTCGCGAAAGATCGCCTGGCGCCCCGGCATGGTCGCTCAGTCCTGGGCTGTCGATCAAGCATAGATCACGCAGTGGCTGCAGCGGTATTTTCTTCAGCTTCAGATGATCCAAAAATTGCTTTCCGAATTGTTCAAAATCTCGCAGCGGAAGATGGGGATCGACCACGGCGGTACGGCCATCCATATCGTTGCGAGCATCGCCGTATATCAACACCGTGAATCCGTCATCCGTGGGTGCCACTCCGGTATGCTGACCCTGCTGGCCAATCCAATGATTGATAAAACTTGATTTGCCCGAAGAGTGGTTACCCAGACACAAAACCGTCGGAACACTGGTGGTCTGCCCCGTCCGTTTGCTGAGCGGAAATCCAAACTTCAACGCCATAGGACGCAGCAGTTGATCCCTGAGTTGTTCGATGGCTTGATCCGTTTTTTCGATCGCTATTTCTGACATAAACTCCTCGTTGTTTCCTCAAGCTTTGCCTGACCTAAGCTGGCAAGGCATGCCAAAAATTTCTTCAAACAGGCTGCTCATTTCACGAAATGACAATTGTTCCAAAGCGACATCTTCCACGCCTACCGCTTGAATAATCATGCGTTTGTTGACGATTCGGCAGCGAATGTCGTTGATGCGCTGACTGCGAGAATCATCCAAGGCAATGGCCAACCGCAAGATGGCGGCCAGTTTGGCAACCGCCACGCGACCACGGCGATCCAGCGTCGCGTAGCCTTCGTGCTGAGGCTGTGGACTGCTGCGCCGATGATACCTGGCTACCAGAGAGATCAACAGTACATCTTTGCGACTTAATCCGAATAACTCACTGTGTCGAATGATGTACATCGAGTGCTTATGAGCGCTACGCGGACTGATGTAACTGCCCACGTCGTATAGCATTGCTGCCAGATACAGAACTAGCTTCATCCGTGGCTCTAACTGATGTTCATCTTGTAAATCGGTAAATATCTTAGCAGACAGCTCAGCCACATGCCGTGCATGCTTCTCGTCGACATCATACAACTGGCCCAAAGAGCTGGCAGATCGAATGGCTTGCCGACGATAATCCTCTGACCAAGAATCGACCATAGCCAAATTCTGCAGTAAGCCATCGCGCAAATTGGTATCTGATACCGCCACTTCGGTCTGATCAAAACCCTTGGCTAGCAGCAAGTAACACATCAGTGCTGGCACAACCGCTTCGGCATCGTGATAGCTCATGCCGAAATGCTGTGCAATTTCATCTTCGCTTAGATTGGAAATGCGGCGAGTCAAATCTGAAAGTTGAGCTACTGGCAAGTACACCAAATCATTCTGGTCTCGATCAGGGATTAAGTGGTCGGCGGCAAATCGGATGTCCCCGCCAATGGCTACCAATTGCAACGGGAAGTCCAAGTCGATGTCTTCTCGAATTTGAGCAATTTGTCGCTGGATCTGATTTTCCAAAATCAATCGGTGTTTACCGGGTGCCGCATCCACCAGCTCCATCATCTCGAGCAGTCGAACGGAACCCAAGCGATAAGTGTATGAAAACAAAACATCGCCAGCATGGACAACCAGAATCTCCGTGCTGCCGCCTCCAAATTCGGCAATGATCACTGGGCTGGACGCAAGCCTTGGGTCGGCTTGCAATTGGGGTTGGATGCCCATGTACGTGATCCGATTCACCTCTGCCTCGTCCAGTGGCTCCACTTCTAAACCGGTAGCTACGTAGACTCGATCTAGAAACGCCAATCGATTGCTGGCTTCGCGCACCGCGCTGGTTGCCACGACGCGCACCTGGTCGGGATGAGTGATCCCATATTCGCGCATCAGTCGATTGTAGCTGCGCAGGATGCGCACGCTTTCTTCGATAGAACTCTTGGTGATCAACCCTTTGGTAAAGGTGTCTTTACCCAAAGTAACTGCTTGCGACAGATTCTCTAGTGGCTGGATTTCGGATCGATCATTGATCTGAGCGATGGCCATCCGAATACTGGTGGCTCCAATGTCCACCACCGCCACTGGCCGATGGGATGATTCTTTTGCCATGCGGATTGGAGCGGTGGACATGTCAGGTGACTTCAGGACGTAGCAAGAGTGCAATTCGGTTTTGGCTCGATCGGCGACAACCGACGAAAACACTCTATTCTAATCCGTCATCCAGCGTTGTGGACACCCTCCCCAATCCAGATCAATAGCCATAGCCCGAGGGTACATTCCGATATTGCAACGGTACTGTGGCTTCCCGCACGGCCTCAGATTGAGGCGAGAAAAACTCGCGAGGACGGCCTCCAACCACTTCCGGCGCTATGTCATTCAGCGGGAAAGGATCATGAACAACAGCACGCGACTTTTGCCGGTCGATCGTACCCTGCCCCCCTGGGAAGCCCCAGCCGCTGGGACGATGAGCACAACCAGTCAAACCCTGGCAGACCAAGCATAGGCATGTTATCAGCAGCCAAAATCGCCTCTGAAAGTTTGACACCAACCTAAAAACCTTCCTTGCCATCGTTGGCATCCTTTCCGAGTCTTCCTGACTCTGACGTAATCAATTTGTGGCTGGAAGCCATCTTATGACAGTATCCGCCTGGAACCTAGACGAATTCCAGTTGATAACCACCTACCTTTGGAAAAAGCTGATTCTGCTCCGCTTTGAATTGCTATCGGTTGTTTGCCTTACGAGACCAGTATAATGCTATCAATGGCGTTTCATTCAGCACAAACACTACATTTGACAGTCCCCGATAAGGCTTGCCCTGACCACTTCCAAGTGGCAACAAACGTCCAGCAACTAACGTTTTTTCCACTATTTGTCTCTCAATTCCAAGGATTTTTTGTCTTCGTTGACGAAATTCGATATTGCATAGAAAGGGCCAGTCCCTATCCTTAAAGATTAAAGAGGTTAGTTACTGGTTGTTTCAGCCTCATTAGAGGAAGTGGCCAGCAGACTGTCAGCTTGCATATCGGGGTTGCGGTTGCCTGTGTCTGCATCCGTCCGGCAAAGCCGGATTCTTTAATTGCACGTGAGGACTAACCCGGCAAACGAATCACTTTGTTTGCGCCCTTTGTACTTGTGCTTTCCGCTAGAGCGGAAGGCAATCGGCGGCTGGCACTATGAATTATCTATTATTTTTCTACCAGCGCCCTGAACCGGCAACATGGGTCTTTTTGTCTTCGTTTCTGTTGCTGAGCATCTACTTCGTATTTCATCGATTCTTCAGCATACGTAATCTTGACGTAATGCTACTACTGCTGTTAGCTCCTGGCCTCTTGATGGTCTATGAAGGTCGTCGTTTAAAGCTGGATGAAGTGCCGACGGTTGCCGCCGACCAACTTGTAAGCCAAACTAACAGAGGGAGTGCTTCAGCAGGTCGCCGGAAGCTAACTGCACTACGGTCCCAGATTATCGGCGCAGCTCCCAGTGCATTTTCTGTGACATCCAATTTTGGCACTCAAGATTTGCCCGATCAAACCCAGCCCGCGACCACTGAACCTGGAGGTTCTGGCTATCCACCCAAGGATTTACCATCGAATTGGACAGCAGAATCTCTCCAGTTCTACGGCTTTGGCGCTTTACTTTCGGCTTGTGCATTACTGCTGATCCGCATGATGGTCGATCCGGTTCTGGTTAGACGACCGCTGCTTATTCCCAACTTATCGATCGGCGGTCTGGCTTTTATAGGTGTTTGTCTTTTCTCGTTCTTGATGTCCATCGTCGTCACTAGCACTCCTCATGAACAGGAAGTGAGTGGACCCCAACTTGGCCCTGGCTACGCATTGCTAAATATGCTTCCGCAATTACCAACGACGCCGCAAATGGAGGGTGCAGCCAGCAAGGCCGCCGCTGATGGCAACCAGGATTGGCAGTCATCACGATACTTGCCAAACATAGCTCGCGTACTGGCCGTTATCTCCAATTTGACGATTGTGCTTAGTATTGTTGGAATTGGCTACTGGCATTTTGACAATGTAAAAACCGGCATTGGCTGTGCTGTGATGTACCTGCTGCTGCCTTATACGGCGCAAATGACTGGTAATTTGGAGCACGTGATACCCGCCGCGCTGATGGTCTTGGCGCTATTAACCTATCGGCAACCTGTCGTTTCGGGACTGATGTTTGGACTGGCAGCCGGTTTGGTCTACTACCCGATGTTCCTGCTGCCACTGTGGCTCAGCTTTTATTGGAAACGAGGTCTTGGACGTTGGTTGGTCGGATTTAGCGTGGCTTTGGGGCTTCTAGTTGGCCTATTGTTGTTGCAAGGCTGGGAAGAGTTCTTGACCCACATCAGTCGAATGTTTGGCTTGTGGCTGCCGCGATTGGAAGGACTAGAAGGTATCTGGGGACCCAATCGCGTCCAAGCCGATTACCGCTTGCCTGTCTTGGTTGGCTGCGTGCTACTGAGCGGCTCCTACGCGATTTGGCCATCGCGAAAGAGCTTAGCCACCTTAATCAGCGGCACAGCCGTTGTGATGCTGGCAACTCAGTTTTGGCACGGCTACGGAGGCGGATTGTATATGGCTTGGTTCCTGCCTTTTGTTCTGTTGACCGTCTTTCGACCCAATCTGGACGACCGCATCGCTACCACTGTGGTTCGGCCATTGCGTCCAACCGCTGTTACCTAACCAAGTTTTATAGGGTCGCTTCATATTCACCGCAAAGAGATGCATGTTGGGAATAGCGATTTGAGCCGCAATTTATTTTCGTTTAGTCATCGATTGCGAGTCCGCTGGGCCGAAGTCGATCGACAAGACATCGTCTTTAATGGCAATTACTTCTTGTACTTTGATGTAGCCGTTACCGAATACTGGCGAGCGATTGGGCTGCCCTATCCTCACGGCTACGTAGACCGTTACCAACAAGATATGTTCGCTGTCAAAGCAATGGCCGAGTATCATAGCCCGGTCTCCTTTGACGACGAAATCGATGTCTACTGCCGAGTACAAAAAATGGGGCGAACCTCGTTGACCATCCAGTTGCAGATCTGGAAGGGCGAAGTTCACACCACCAGCGGTCAGCTAGTCTACGTGAACACCGATGTTCTTTCGAGAAAACCCACTCCCTGGCCAAACGACTTCCGAGACAAAGTCAGCCACTTTGAGCAAACACCTCCCGATTCGTAGTGGGATTCACCTGGATAAATACCAATCCGCCTGTCCATTTTGAAACAACATGGCTGACGGCTGATTGACGCTTGGATTGCCACTAGCCAGCGTCGAATGCAGCAACGAACTGAAGTCTTGACGTGCGTTTCTTCCAGAAGCGATGGTGAACATGTAGAGCGCTTGCCGAGCGCGAGTCATCGCGACATACAGCAGACACAACGCTTCAGTGATACCACTGGCTTTGTCCATCGCAAACGCCTGTTGCCACGAGTCCGGCAAGATCGCTTGAACGCTGGAATTCATGTAACGCAGCACGCCGTCTGGCGGCAAACAGGGGTCTGTCTGCCGAGCAATCAGATAGGGCGCGCGCTTGCTGAGCGAGTGATCCAGTGCTGGCAGGAATACAGCATCAAATTCCAATCCCTTGCTCCGGTGAATGGTCATGACCTTGACCTGGGCTTCGGTGGGCAAGGCTATCCGCGTCTGCTCCACAAGCGATTCAAATTCCCGCAACCGTCGCCCACGATCACCAAACGTTTGTGCGCTGCGAACCAGTTGCACCAGACGCTGCTGATCCCACCAGGATAGATGGCTTGCCAACTGACCGCTGACCCACTGTATTGTCCTGCCCAAGCCGTCTTCTGAAACTCGACGCCGAAACCAGCGCGACAACTCCACACTGTCACCTTGCACTTCGGCTGCTAGGATTTGTTGCAATGGCGAATTACGCACATGGAATTCACAAATCTTGTCACCAGGATGATCCGCCAAGTGAACCAAGGACAGGATCAATTCAACAGCCGCCGAATCATTCAGGGGATTACCGCCATCCTGACTGGCCGAAATATTGCGATTTCTCAGCAGTCCCATCATGCGTGCTACGTCGTCGTTAGTACGAAACAAGACTCCAACGCTGGCTTTTGAAATCGATGTCAACTGAGCGATCTGATCAGCAGCAAAACCAAGCAATTCAAGTCGCTGCTCCTGGCTGCCTAGTTCACTATCTTCAATTTCTGGCAGGTTTTGCAATTGTACATAGCCTGAGGTATCGGTATGGACTGTCGTGTGCTCAGGGAACTCCACACTCCAGCGCTGCGCAGTTGACTCGCAACCAGCAAAGTTACCGTGCATCGACAAATTCTGAAATACTTGATTGACCGCCTGAGTTACTGGTAAGCTATTGCGCCTGCTTTCGAAAAGTTTGGTCTCTAGCAGCCCACTAACGGATTGTTTCACGGCTTCAAATATTTGTGCCACTCCGCCGCGCCATCCGTATATCGCCTGCTTGGTGTCCCCCACGCAAAAAAATGATTGCTCACTGCGCGGCACACCACCCAGAGATGCCGCCAAAGGTTGCAGAATTTGCCACTGTGCGGGCGACGTATCTTGAAACTCATCCAACAACAGATGTTGAATCTTGCTGTCCAAACGGTATTCCAGTTGATCGATGCTGGTACGATCGGTCGTCGCTCCGGGCTGGTTTGCGCCAGACCTGCTGGTCACCTGTGCCAGCAAATGGGTCCCGTCAGCAACTGCCACTCGACGCTGGCGACGCACCAACGTATTGTAGGCTCGATCATACGCCTCCAGTGTCTGAAAGGTTGCTTCCGTTTGCCCACGACAACTGGCCAGTAGCGACGTCTTAGCTGCATCTGCCAAGCATTCGATCGCGGCGACTAAATTCGCTTCTAACTGCTTGCGATAATAGGTCGGTGGGTTCTTTCGAATGGCCGCCATGACTCCGTGCTGAATCACCTGCTCCCAGTCGCTTTGAACCGCCCACTGACACAGCTTGTCCATTTGAGGATCGATTTGGCGATCATTAAAACGATAACTTGCGATCGTCTCTAGGGCATTCTGAATTTCTTTCAATTCAGGTGCGGTTGGAACCGCCAATTGCCGCCAATCTGCTTCCTTAGTCTCGCGAAATAACGCATAGCCGTTGCCTACCGCTGTACGTACATCATCAGAGATTCTGCGTGACGATTCACCTTTGGTCAGCATGTGCATTATGCTTAGAAGCGTGTTGCGATCGTGGGATTCCAACATCTCCGTGATGGCTTGCGACTGGACGCGCGGTTCTTCTGCTGGATCAATGGATTCCCAACTGGCAGGCAATCCCATGTCCAAAGAAAAAGTTCTGGCCAATTGAGCAAAAAAACTATCTAACGTGCCGATCTGCAATCTGTGAATACTGGATGCCACGCGGCGAAGCGCTGCCAGACAGGCATCTGGTGAGGCGTCAACGTCTGGCAGCCCGCTAGCTAGTTCCATCTGCTTCTTCGCATCGACACAAGCTTGCGCCAACCGCTGAAGCATCCGGTGCATAATTTCGCCAGCAGCCTTCCGCGTGAATGTAGTAGCTAGGATTCCATCGACCTCTTGACCCGACAAGACAATCTGTAGTAAGCGATTGGACAGTTGATATGTCTTACCCGTGCCTGCCGATGCGCGAATCAAGAGTGGTGGAAGCTGGATGTTGGTTCGTACTAATGGATTGTCCAGTCGCTGCCTGGCTTGCTGGACGACATTTGCATCTACCCGCCGTGTAACGTATCCCTGATAGCGACGCTGTCGACGTTCTGGTTGCACCGCTTGGACATGCTGTACATGGACTTGACATATCCTTGGAAAATCATCGTAATCCACGGCCTCCAATCGCTCTGGCCAAAATTGGCCGTTGGCTACTTGAGTGGCTATCTGATCGGCGGTTTGCAGCGCAGAGTCGATCATATCTGGAGTAAACTCAGCGACACAAAAATCTACATCCTGCACCTGTTTGGGCAGCACGATGTAGCCCAGCGAAGGCATTCCTGTGACGCCCAATTTGCGAGCGATTGGTACATACAATGGCAATTGCAAATCTTGCCAGCCATGCTCTTTGTGCCAATGAACCGACAAGGGCTGCTTGGCTTTTTCACTGGTCTTGTAGTCCCAGATTGCCCACTGGCCAGATTCGTGATGATAATCGATGCGGTCGATGCGCCCAATCAAATTCATCTCAGCATGAAGTCCCAACTTAACTTGATCTTCCAAGCCAACCCCTTGCTCCGTAAAGCGTATCTCCCAACCCTGAGCCGTTCGCAGAGCTTGTTTGACCGCAAATGCTTGCAGGCGAGCCTGCGCTTGCTGGACCTGAATCTCGACTGCCACCGTCGATCGATTACCGTACTGCCGCTGAGCAAGTTGCTGAAGTTGATCTGTGAGATAAGTGGCGATCTCTTCTGGGTCCTGGCTGCTTGCGAACGGCGATTTTCCGAATTGATCCAGAGTGTCATGTACCAAGTTCCCGAACATGGCAGCGTCAAGTTCCTGGTCGGCGTCATCCGCACTTCGCAATCGCAAAACGTGCTTCAAATAAAATCGATAGGGACATGTTATGTAATCACGAAATGAGGTGCCCGTCATTTTTCGTATATCACAACTTGCCGGTGGGCGCGGTATCGTCAACCGACTGTTGCCTTCCAGCGGCTGCCAACGACTTTCTACGGTTGGCAAGATGTCGGCGCTGTCTTCCTGAACTAAATGAAGTGCGCGGGCGGGCAGCAGCGAAAGATCGCAGGCTAATAGCAGTCGACTGGGTACCAGGGGATCACCCGTGGCCGTTGCCTTGCCTACGATGATTCGCAGATACTTTCGAGTTTTCAAAAGCAACTGCAGGTAATACAGATCGCGAGCGTATCGTCGAGCATTATCCTGCATGCCCAATTGATGACGCAATTGATTTGGCAAAAATTCGTCTGAACTAGTACTCTCTGGCGTGACGCCATCGTGCATGCCAACGACGATCAGCGCTGGAGTGTCGTCCCAGGGCAACTCCAACCAACCTAACATCTCAACCGCAGTCTTGTTATCAGGTTCTGGCAACAGTTGGCCGACTAGATCTCGCATTAACCACTCGATGAATTCGTCGATCGATAGGATGGGCTCCAGTTCCTGCGGGATTTGCGTCAATACCGATACGGCTGAATGGATCTGAGCCATGGCAGCCACCGATTGCAAGTCACCCGGGCCGTCTGCGACTTCGTTGACCAGTGGATATACTGCGGTCAAAACGCTTTGCAGTCGTTCTGTCCACTGGCTGAGCGGCAGTGGATCCGACAGCAATGGCTGTAACCAATCGACAATCCGCTGGACAACAGCTTGATACACTGGTGCCGCCTGGAATGCATGGCAGATAAAACTATCAACGGTTTTTGGTAATGCCTCCTGATAATATTCGTCCAGTCGCATCAACCAGTCGCCAGCCAATTCCGGCTGCGATTGACTGACTAACCTATCCACAGCCGGATGCCGCACCAAAGCGGCTAAGGCTGCAAAGCTGTGCGACTCTAAAAAGTCGCCGATCAATTTCAGTAAGACGGCTGGTGGTGATTGCGATAAGGCTTGTCCAGGTCCAAAGCGCGTTGGCAATCCGCAGCGATCCAAGTGGGTTTCTAGTTCAGGTAGGATCTGAATATCAGGAACACCCAAAGTGACCTGCCGTAGATTGAATTGACCGCTTAAATCCCGCAAGCTGGTCGCCACCAAGTCAGCTTGATCGGCTGGCGACATTCCAACCAGTAGCCCGTCGCTAGGTATATCCAGCGTGTAAGATTGCCAAGCTTCGCTATGCAAACAGCCTAGAGCGTCAAAGTAGTCAGAACGTTCCTGTGGTGCAGCGACCCAAATCTGCGCTCGATCTCCCACAGCATCTAAAAAAGACCGCTGAGTGCGATTCAGATCGATGCAGCCAATGACCACAATCTGATGTTGCGTGGAAATTTCGCCATCTTGTATGGCGCGCAATCTAGCGGTTTGTATATCCCACAATTTCAGTTGATGCAGTTGATCCAAATAGAGTCTCTGTATTTTAGACAGCGCCTGCCACCGCACCGCTTCAGGGTGGTTGCGACCAAGAGCGGCAGCTACCTTTGCGAAGTCCATGCAATCTGCGGCCAATTCGCGATGCAGATGAGCCATAGTCTTTCCCAGCTCCAACCACTGCTGCGAAGCGTGGGCGGGCGGTGGAAAGGGCACGATTTGTCGCAATTGGTCCAATGGCAACTGCTTGAGAGCTGATGTCCATGCTAGGCGCACGATTGGTTCACTAGCAAACGCTTGCCGAGCAACGTACAGCCGCTCCGGTAGTGAGCCCAACGTCACCATCTCGGGTGGATACAGTTTTGTCTGAGCCTGATCAGCGGCAATCGTCAGAAGCTCATTCAATCGCCGTTCGGCCAAACTGGTGGGCAGTACCAGCAATACGCCCCGCATGTCCCAATGCTGTCCCTGAGCGTATAGATCGTACAATCGCTGCGCCACAGCAGGAAGTATCGGCCCGCTCCAGCCGATAAAGTGTCGACCAGCGCGCTGCTGAGGCGCTGAAGTACCGGACTGCCATTCCATCTCCGTCTCTCCGGCTAGTATTTCTGGCGGTTTAGTTACCACCTTTTTTCTATCGCCGCTTCAGTGTCCCCGTCGATATTAACGCAAGTGTGACACACCGGTAACGCAGAAGCTTACTACCTAGAAAATCAATGAAGCAGTTGCCTAATCGCGCCGACCAAATTGGACGGATCTGCTTTCCATGCGACTTCGACACTTGTCTGATTCCGCAAGTCCTTCACCTGACAAGTGCCAGCTTCCAGTTCGTTACTGCCGGCAACCAAAGCCACTTGAAATCCGCGCGAATCGGCATATTTCAACTGCATTCCAATCTTCTTAGGTTCTGGATACAGTTCCGCACCTATCCCGGCTGACCGTACTAAGCTGGCCAACTTCAGATAGTCATCCAAACGGTCGCGGTCAAAGTAAACGATCAGAACAGGTGCAGGTGTGCGCATCGGTGCAATCATATTCAGCGTTTCCATGGCTGCCAACAAACGATCCAATCCCAACGATGCTCCGATTCCTGGCAGGTGCTGTTTGGTATACAAACCCGCCAAATTGTCATAGCGACCTCCCGAACAGATGCTGCCGATGGTCGGCAAATCCATCAAGGTCGTTTCGAAAATCACTCCGGTATAGTAATCCAAGCCCCGGGCTATCGAAGCATCCAAACGGTAGCGCTGCGGCGGAACCCCATAGCTGCGCAGCGCTCCACAGATTTGGCTTAAACGCTCAACGCCCTGCTCTCCAAGTGGATTTCCGCGAATCAATCCATTGATCTCTGACAAAACTTCATCGGTGGTCCCTTGCACCTGAGCCAGAGCCAGCACCTGCTGAGCCGATTGTTGATCTATCCCGCTGGTCTGCTGCATCTCCTTGATCACCGCATCCGGACCGATCTTGTCCAACTTGTCCAGCGATCTCAGGATGGGAACCGCCTGATCGGCCAGTGCATGTTTTTCAAGCAATCCGCTGAGTACCTGGCGATTGTTGATTCGCAACTGGAAGTTTTCGATTCCGATTTCTTGTAGTAGTTCCTGGATGACAAGAGCTGTTTCGATGTCTGCGGCAACCGACAGCGTACCAATCGTGTCAAAATCACACTGAACAAATTCCCGATAGCGACCGGCTTGAGTGTTCTCACCACGCCATACCGGTGCTATGTGATATCGCTTGAAGGGCAATCCCAACTTGGCCACATGCTGAGCCGCAAATCGGGCCAGCGGAACAGTTAAATCAAAACGTAAGCCAACTGGACGATTTCCGTGGTCCATGAAGTGATAAAGCTGGCGGTCAGTTTCCTCGCTGCCCTTACCGGTTAGGATCTCCAGGTGTTCCAGCGCCGGCGTATCTATCGGACCAAAACCATAGCGCCGGTAGACCTGACGAGCGGTCTGCATGATGGCTTCGCGCGGCATCATGGTTTCGGGCAAGTAGTCGCGAAAGCCCTTGAGAGTTCGTGGTTCGATCAAAGATGACACAAGCGTCGCTTTAGTTAGAGGTAGCTACAAGATGGGCAATAACGCTGGTTCGGGAGTGCGGACACAGCCGAATTCGTCTTGGCCTATCGTCGCTTCCACATATTCGGCTACTTGTTCAGCAGTTTCAAAATATTTTTCGTAAGTACTGTCGTCGTCGTACTCACAGTTATCAGTCGAATACTCCCGACAGATTTCTGGGCGTGTTAGGTAGATGCCACAACGATTATCGGGTTGCAAGTGCTTGCAGACTGTGTGCACTAGCAGATACCACGTTTCGTCTTCGACAAACACCGTAGCCTTTTCATGCAGCAAGAACCATCGCATAAAATCAAAATCTTTCATGGATTCTGGCTTGTCGATGGGCAGAGCAAAGTACTTGCAACATTTGGCCGGACAATAGTTACACAAACAGTCGCCTTTGGGCAAAGTCTCGCGTGTCATCCGGACGGTTAGCATGATCTATTTTCCTAAAGATAAGAACTTGGTTGGTGAAACCTTCTAACTGGGAACGAGAATTTGAATTATGATGTTAGTCGCATGTTATACCGACTGCCAGCCACTCGCGAAAGAATACACAAACTAAGTTAAAAGGCAGATCAAGGAATTGTCATGGAGATAGTCGTTACGGCCGTGGGGCCTGACAATGTGGGTTTAGCTGATCCCATCATTCACGAAGTGACCGGGCAAGGTGCCAGCATCTGCGAAATTCAGATGTATGACCATGATGAAGCCGCCGTATTTGCCATGATGTGTCGGCTTAAAATCGATGTCCAGTATTGGGAGACCATTCGTTCGAACCTGCTTAAAATCGGTCACCACAAAGGGCTATCGGTACGGGTTTGGACACCGACACCACCGGATGGTCGGAAAGCTAAACTGGCCATCTGTGCGACGTACCAAGAAAGCACGCCACGCACTATCTTACAGGCGATTCGCGACGGAGGATTAAACGCAGAAGCGACGGTCATGATCGGCAATCGGCAAAAGTGTGCCGCCTTGGCCAAAGAGTTTAACGTTCCCTGGCACAATATTGGAAATCCTGATGGTTCGGCCAACGAAGAAAGCATGGTCCGTTTGCTGGATCAATACGATGTGGACTACATCATTTTGGCTCGCTACATGCGCATCTTGCCGCCAGATACTTGTTGGAAATTCGCTGGAGGCCGGATCATTAATCTGCACCACGGCCTTCTGCCTAGTTTTCCGGGCTTTCGGCCGTACCACGATGCTTATGCCAATCGCATGCTGACGTACGGAGCCACCTGTCATTTCATCGTGCCTGAATTGGATGCCGGCAATCAGACGATCCATCAGTCCACGTTCAACGTTGCACCTGGAACTCCCATCGATCAGATTGTCCGCATCGGTCAAGAGATCAACGAACCTGCATGCTTGTTGGAAGGGGTTCGCCGAGTCGTCGACTTGGAAGTAAAGCTACATTTTCACCGCGTGATCGCCTCGTCGCCAGCGACTCAGCGTCGGTGACAATAAGAATACTGTCCACCCGGTATCCAAGTGCGTCAATTTGCCCAGATCGGTCAGAGGCTATCCGGAAAAATGAGCCGCGAGCGTTAGCGTCCGGATGCACACCGATAACCGGGTTCTTACTCACTTCGGATGATCGTTAGGTCGCTTTCCGGATAGGCTATCAGTCCTCTCCAGTGAATAATGGGCTGGCGGACGCCTTTGTATCGTCTTGTTGGTTGAGTTATAATACTTTCAGCTCTGTGGCCCAGCTTGTACTGACCTGATTGCAAACCAAGATTAGGTAAGAGACAAGACTTAGGCCATTGTAGCCCCCACCTCAAATTACCCGCCATTTAGGTCATGAATATCATGAAGTCCTCTCTTTGCTCGACACTCCTATCACGTTTTCTTTTTCCACGGTCCGCCCTAAGACCAACGGCGATGCTTTTGCTGGCGGCGGTGGCGGCAGCTCCATCGAAGGGCCAGGACCGGCTTTCCTACAATCGAGATGTCCGCCCCATTTTGGCAGATAAGTGCTTTTCGTGTCACGGAGCGGATAGTGCTGCTCGAAAAGCCGATCTGCGATTGGACCAGAGGGACAATGCGTTAGAAATGCAAGCGGTCGTGCCCGGTGACATCGAAGCTAGTCAGTTGATTGCCAGACTGGTTACCGATGACCAACACGAATTGATGCCACCCCCCGAGATCAAAAAGCCTATCACACCCACTGAAATTGCCATTTTGAAACAGTGGATTCAAGAAGGTGCCCAGTATGAAGCTCATTGGTCTTTTATCAAACCGCAGCGACCTGCACTGCCCGAGGTACAGAACATTCAGTGGATCAAGAATCCCATTGATCGTTTTGTGCTTTCGAAGATGGCATCACTGGGACTGCAACCTGCACAACCTGCCGATGCCTCCACGATGATACGCCGAC
>DAIRSD010000020.1:0-20147 GCA_036804625.1 Aureliella sp.
TTCTTGCTTTAGTTCTGTCCGCTAGACTATGGAAATCTCAATTAAAATCGGGATTTCTTTGGCTTGAAGCCGTTTTTTGACCTAGGCTTCCAATTGAAGGCTGAGATTACCCAGCATCCGTTACTTTGCAAAGAGACCCGAAGTGTTTTTCCGCAATTCCACCATTGAAAATCGAAGCTGTCCTGCGACTTCGGCAAGAGCCTCGAAGCGTCTCTTGGGCAATCGAAAAGGCACAGCCACGGTTGAAGCTGCGATTTGCCTACCTGTCCTTCTGGTCCTGGTTTTCGGATCGATGGAGGTCGCGAACGGCATTTTTTTGGAGCAGTCGCTGACCGTTGCCGCTTATGAAGGCGCTCGATCAGCCTCCAGCGCTGGCGGAACAGTCGCCGAGGCTCAGCAGAGGATTCAAGATGTACTGCAAAGCCGTGGGGTCACAGGACAGACGGTAACGGTCGTACCGGCGGTCACTGCGACCACCGCGCGAGGCACTCTGGTAACGGTCACAGTGAGTGTCCCCGGTGCTCAGCAGGCGCTCAATCCATTACGGTTGTTGCAGGGCGAGACGTTCACACAGTCTGTCGTAATGGTAAGGCTGTAAGCGGTCTTTTTGTTCAACTTTAGTTGCCCACTGTTCCCCAAGTTTTTCAACATCCAGGAGTGAATCAACTATGATCCGGAGCTTCTCAAGAGACGTGGGCCAGCGTCCAACAGACATCCGCATGAGCCATCAGCGACAGGGGGCAGCAACCATTCTGGTACTGACCATGATGATGGTTTTTGTCATGGTAGCGGCTATTACGGTCGACTATGCTTACATGCAATTGGTTCGATCGGAACTGCGCGTCGCCACCGACGCGGCTGCCAAAGCCGGCGCAGAAGCCTTGGCTAGAACGGAAGATTCTGAAGTAGCCATCGACCGTGCTGTACTGGTGGGTTCCATGAATCGTGTGGCTGGCCAGAATTTGATACTGGCAGAAGAGGACATATTGCTCGGCCGCGTGACTCAGGGCAACAACGGCCGCTGGCAGTTTCAGCAAGGTGGCACTCCGTCGAACTCTGTTCGAGTCAATTCCGAAGTAGAGCCCTCGCTATTTTTCGGACGACTGTTGGGCCGTGAGACATTTACCCCGGTCCATACCGCAGTGGCCGGACAACAAGAGATTGATGTCTGCCTGTGCTTGGACCGATCGGGATCGATGCTATTTGACATGTCCGGTGTCGACTACGCCTATCCGCCGGGCAACCCCAATCTACGCTCGATGCCACCAAGCCCCTATAATTCGACCTTGTGGCGTAATCACCTCTCCCCTCCGCATCCGACCAACAGCCGCTGGGCGGTGTTATCTCGTGCGATCGGAGATTTTTTTAATGAAGTTCAGAGCTTTAACCCACCGCCTTACGTTTCACTGGTCACCTGGGGATCGGACTACACCATGCCGATCTCTCCCAACACGGTCTACCCCGCCTCGCGACTGGACATAGCTTTGCCATCGGTGAATAATTTTGCGGCTCAAAGAACTCTGATCACCAACCGCATCACCCAACTGGGAACCCAGCCCATGATGGGTGGTACCAATCTAAGTTCTGGACTGGACCAAGCCGTAGCACACATCACCAGTCAAAACGCAAGGACTCTCACCAACAAAGTGGTTGTCCTGTTCACGGACGGTATGTGGAACGCAGGACGATCTCCGATCCTAGCGGCTCAAGGTGCTCGCAATGCGGGGGTCATCGTCCACACCGTATCCGTAATTACGGGTGCACAACCAGATCTTCAACAGGTTGCTGCAATTACCGGTGGCATGTCTTTTACCACTCAAAACGAGACTCAGCTTCGGGCTGCGTTTCGCGAGATAGCCGCAAGTTTGCAAATTGTAATGATCGAGTAGTCGCAGTTTCATGAAACTGAGATTCCCGCTGTGTATGAGAACCATCCATGAAAACACGACTGCAACATCGATCTGCTAAGAACCGGCATCGAATCAGAAATTCCAGTATCAAGAGGCGGGGTGCTACCACCGTCGAATTTGCACTGGTTGCTCCGATTATCTTTGCCCTATTCTTGGGAGCCATCGAGCTAACTCGCATGAACTTCCTGCGTCACACCGCAGCCAACGTAGCTTATGAGGCGGCACGAGCCAGCATTGTCCCAGGAGCGGGCGTTGCCGATGGCCAAGCAGAAGCCATGCAGTTACTAAGCATGGTTGGAGCGGATAACAACGTGAATGTCAACATCGCCGTTACCGCCACGACAGTAGAGGCAACAGTTACTATCCCAGTCAGTGCAAATAGCTGGAGTCTAGGACGATTCACCAGCAACCTGAACATCGTTCAAAGGTGTAGGTTGCGACGCGAATTGACCCAGTAAAAATTAAAGACACTTCTGGCAAAACCAGTCGAGCAATTCCTCGGTAGCGGAAAGATCGTCCACCACTAGGTCCGCTCCACATTTAAGCAGCTCATCTGCGGTGTAACCTCCTGTGCAGACGGCCAAACACCGAACCCCCATCGCTTGAGCAAGCTGGATATCCAGTGGCGTGTCTCCTATCACTGTAACTCGATGGTCTGCGGCTGAAATCCCACACTCGGTAGCCAGAGTCTGTGTTGCCGCCGCTGCCATTTTGGGCCGATGATCCACTTGGTCGCCATAGATGCCAATTCGAAAATAGTGCCACAACTGGAAATGCCCTAACTTGATCTTAGCTGAAGCCCGCATGTTACCAGTCATCAAACCGGTCACCAGTCCATCCAACTCACTCAGACTGTCTAGCAGCTCGACAACTCCAGGCAGCCGACATGCCCCATTGTCAACTTGGCTACAACGCAGGTGATCGGGAAGCAAGGAAAAATAGCGTTGCATGAGCTGCTTCCGATTTTGTTCATTAGCCGTCAGGCCGTGTAGAACTAATAGCTCGTTCATGATTCCAAAATCAGTGCGCCCATGTAGGGCTACCGACTGGACCTTAGGCACGCCAAATTCCATCTGCAATGCGGCCTCAAGCGCACGTCCTCCGGCACCTCCGCACCGAATCAGAGTTCCATCGATGTCGAACAGCAGAACTGCTTTGCAAACCGCATTCATAGCAAAGGGTCACTTACCATGCTAAGGCTGAAGCGGCAGCAGTTCGATTTTGCGAAAATCGGTTGGATGGCTTTCAGCCTGAATGGCGATGTAGCCTTTAGTCAGCAATAGCGATCCGCCCTGTTGGGCAATCAGTTCCTTGCTATGCGCATCGCGTTGATCCAACTGCGGCTGGAAATATTCTAAAACCACTTCGCCTTCCATGATGTGCCGGATCACTTCACCACCACGCACCTCCACTTCTGCGGTGACCCACTGGTCCCCATGATAGGTCTTGGAACGCGAACTGGTGCAATGCGGCAGAAAGAGTTTATCTTGGTAGAAAACGTTGGTCCCGGGTGTACATAAGTTAGCTGTGGTGCGTGACTTATTCCCATCGCCGCCCAACAACTGATATTCGATGCTAGCTGGAAAGTCCTGATCAAGCCCCATCCCCTTGGGATCTTCACAATGAAGCATCAAGCCGTTATTCCGGACCGCCCAACCGGGCCCGCCCGAGCACTGCTGACCAACAAAACGGTATTCGGCCCGTAATCGATAGTGCGAAAAGGCCTGCTCGTAAAACAAATGGCCAAAACGATCTTCGTATTTCGGGTACTGCGTCGGATCGTAGACAACTCGCAATAAGCCATCTTCTACTCGAAAGGTGTTGCCATAATTTTCCCCTAATGGGCAGTGCCGAAATTTGGGGGTCCATCCCGACAGGTCCTTGCCATTGAACAGCGCGATCCACTGAGTCTCCTGTGATTTCTCTTGCACCTTTTCCTGCCCATGTAAAGTGCTATCATTGAAGGCAAGTGAAAGAACGCAAACAGTAAGGAAACCCATTAGCTCCCGGGTTCGTACTAATTTCATCATAAATGCTTCCAATCACGCTCCAACGGGCGTAATAAGAGGTCACATCGGGGGTATTTCTGCACTCAGTCCAGGCAGCCTACATTGACCTAAACGGGCAGGACGATGTAAATATAGCGTTTAATCACCGCAAGCAATACCGCCAAACGGGAAGGACCCAGAGGATATGCTCTCTTCGATTAGGTATCTAACTCTAGCCATTCTAGGCTGGTCGTTATGGATGTCGCCTGTCTTTGCGCAGGTCGATTTTGATTCTCAGGGCTTTCCATCCTTACCTGGAAGTTTTGGAATCCCGCCGGCTAACAAATCGAAAGTAACCTTCTCGGGTAAGTACCAATTGGAAAAAGACAGCGACCAAGGCCGGCTGACGGTCGTGGCCGAAATCATTCCGAAACATCACATCTACTCGACCACTCAGCCCCCTGGTGGCCCCAAACCCACCAAGATTACCATCGCCTCGGATTGGGCTGAGCTAACCGGCCCGTTTTCTGCGGACCATCAGCCAACAAAATCGAAAAGCCCCTATTTCGATGTAGAGAGCGAAGAGTTTCATGACCGAGTGACTTGGACCGCCCCGATTCGCTTCAAGCAGTCTGGTTTGGAGCCAACACCCATCGATGTCAAAATTTCTGGCCAGGTCTGTTTGGCTGACGGCAACTGCCAACCGATTGAAAAGGAAATTTCTGTCGAGTTCCAAGAATACTATGGTGGTTCACAAAAGGTAACTCAGCTTCGCCATCCAGGGACTCATGCCGTTTGGAGCGCAACGATTCATCCCGCTGTAGTTATGCCCGGAGGCACCGCCACGATCACGCTGTCTGCCGAAACGGATCAGGGGTATCACATCTACAAGTTTCAGCCTGGCGATCCCGAACCCACCAATCGAACACTGATCGTGGCTAGCCAAAAGGGCGGACTATTGCTGGGTGAGCCGCGCACCGACCAGCAGATCATCACAAAAGACCTAGGGTTGGACAAACCCTTTGAGTACTACCCTGGAACGGTTAGCTGGACCATCCCTGTGGAAGTCCCCGCTTCGGCAGAACTTGGCCAGCGATCCGTTGAACTGTTGGTTAGCTTCAATACCTGCGACGACCGAAGCTGCGATCCACCAGCCGGCGTCCAATTGACGGGCTCTGTCACCGTACAAGCTGAATCCGGCGACCAGTCTAAACAATCGATGCTTGTCGAACCGATCAACTGGCTGGATGTAGCCAACCATCCGGCCGTTGCCACATGGATCGACACTACTCAAAGTCAACTCACTTTATTGGATCGACTAAGCGGCAATCCGCTGGATCTCTGGATGGTAGGCGCAGCCTTGCTGGGAGGTTTCATTCTGAATTTTATGCCCTGTGTGCTGCCCGTCATTGGCCTGAAGCTGATGGGTTTTGTCAATCAAGCGGGCAGTAGCCATCGCCGAGTTGTCGCACTGAACCTATCGTTTGTGGCAGGCATCCTGACGATCATTATGGCTTTGGCACTGCTGAATATTGGCGCAAAAATTGCCGGGCAAAGTTTTGGCTGGGGCGAGCAGTTCACGAACATCTACTTTCAAGTTGGCTTGACCGTTCTGCTGTTCGCGATGTCGCTTAGTTTTCTGGGGGTTTGGGAGATCCCAATTCCTGGTTTTGCTACTAGCAGCAAGTCGGGCGAACTGATGCAGAAAGAGGGACTGTCCGGCGCATTTTACAAAGGCATGCTGACAACGATTTTGGCCACGCCATGTTCTGGGCCTTTTCTGGGGACACTGTTTGGTTTGACCTTATCCCTTTCGGTATGGTCGATTCTCATTCTGTTTCTGTTGGTGGGGATCGGATTGGGATTGCCCTACTTGGCGCTGTGCTTGTGGCCTGGCTTCATCAAGCTACTTCCCAAACCTGGTGCTTGGATGGAAACGCTGAAAGAGGTCCTGGCCTTTCCGCTACTGCTGTCCGTCGTCTACTTCCTGTCGGTGATCGATCCCGACTATCGCATTGCAACGCTCAGTTTGCTGATCGCGGTTTGGTTTGGTTGCTGGTTGATTGGCCGAGTGCCCGCATATGCCGAATCGCGGCGACTGTATGCAAGTTGGATAACTGCCGCAGTAGTCTGCTGCATTGCCGGTTACATCAGCTTCACTCAGTTTGGTCCTATCAAACATCATTTGCCGTGGAAGCAATACACCGAGACCGCTTTGCAAGAAAATCGAGCGGCTGGAAAGGTGGTCATGATCGAATTCACCGCTCGGTGGTGTTTGACTTGCCAATATAACATGCGATCTGCCATCGATCGGCCTGAAGTGGCCAAAGTGGTTAAGGAAAACGGAGTCGTACCGCTGTTGGCAGATTGGTCCGACCCTTCCGAAGAAATTGAGAGCAAGCTTCGAGAACTGGACAGCAATTCAATTCCGCTGTTGGCCATCTATCCCGCCGACCCAGGTGCTCAGCCTATCCTGCTGCGCGATGTGATCACTCAAGCTCAACTGATCCAAGCACTGGAGGAAGCTGGCAGTAGCCAAAGTGCTGCCAAGTTAACGGCCAAGGCACAAATCGACTAACATCCGCTATCGCACACAGCGATAGACAAATGCTGGCGGCAGATTACGCCACACGACAGGGCTTTTCACCACAGACGAAAAGTTCTTCGTTAGAAGTTCTGCAAATCTCTTACCCGCCGGTAATTTGGTACCCTGTAGATAGGCAAAAGTCGCGAAACTTCCCCCTGGCCGCAACACGCGGAACATGGCCTGGAAGATTTCGGTCTGTAACGTGGCGCTAAAACTGGCCCAGGGCAATCCGCTGATCACTGTATCGACGTGTGGAAACTGACGCTGGCCGCAAAACCTCGCAATGTCTGTCACACAACCCTCAATCACTTCGGCTCTAGGACATCGAATTCGAGTGGCCTGCGCCAATTCAGCGCTCCGCTCAATCGCAAAAAATTTAGCCTCAGCATGCAGGCGACTCAGAATCACTTCGGTGGCCACGCCCGTCCCAGGCCCAAATTCTACCGCATAACGAACCTGACTCCAGTCGCACGAATCGACTAACATCTCACTTAGGGCTCGACTGCTGGGAGCCACAGCGCCTACCTGAGTTGGCTTGCGCAAGAATGTATTGAGAAATAGCCAGTAATTGTGCATATTGTAATATCTCGCTTGAATTATCTCACTTGCATGTGGAGCCGAGAAAACCGGATGCTAACGCATTCCGGCTGATAAAACGCTCGGTAGTATATTTGCATAGGGCTTCTAACGATCGTTTTCATCGTCATCTGAGTCATCGTAGTCGGGATGCAATTCGTCGCTGGGGTCAAAGAAGAAGTCGCCCAATCCCAAAGGCAGAGAGCTACCGCCCAACTGGCGACGCTTCTTTTCAGCCAAGGCATTTAGATCCATCGCATCGTCTCCTAAACAAAACAACAGCGCCTCGCGCCAAGCAGCATCTTTGGCAACCGGGTGTCCTTCCTGTTGGGCTAAGCGCTTGATGGCGTACCTGAGTAGATTTAACCCATCCCGAGCAGAAAAATCCAACCGCAGTTCATGCGATTGCTGCAAGAAGTCAACCGTCATGGCCAACATTTCTGCCTCAGCAAACGGCAAATGATATTGCAGAATCGCCAATTCATCATGCCGACTAGGGAATCCAAGTGGCAGCGAGGGTTGAAGACGGCTAAGGATATAATCTGGAATTTCGTAGGTTGAATCATCTTGGTTCATTGTGACTGCACAACGAAAATCACGATGCGCGTTGATTACAATTCCAGCCACAATCGATTCGACATATCTGCGCTGATCTAGCAGCGGTGCCAAACTGGCCCAGGATTTTTCATTCATGCGGTTGCCTTCATCCAAGACGCAAACTCCACCTCGCAACATGGCGGTCACCAGGGGAGAAGCATGGTAGGCAATGGTCCCGCTTTGACCAAGCACCGGAGTCACCAGCAAATCTTCGGGCCGAGTATCCGCAGTGCATTGAAAGACGTACAATTCCTGCTGTCGCAGGGCTGCTGCCGACATCGCCAGCGCCGTCTTTCCAATTCCAGGTACACCAACCAGTCTGGGCGTCAACGGAAGATCCTGTTGATCTACCACCAACCAACATGCAAGCAATTGATGCAGCACCTCTTTTTGGCCGATCCAATCGGAACGATTGGCCATGGGAGCGGCCAGCTTAAGCTGAACACCTTGTATTTCGACTGTATCCTGACTCATATCGATTTTGCCTATCCGCTCTGCTGGCTTGGCTTGTTCGAGTAACTTGACTGACTGCTTGCAAGCACTCATCTGAACCGGAATCCTTCGATGCGCCAAGCCACCCAGCGACCAAGCTGCTGAAGAGTTTTGGGTTGGCCACTCATGAAAATTGACTCTTTGCGCCACGCAGAATTCTCGGACAATAGGACGTTCATCCACCCTTCCATGTTGCCTGAACCGCTCACGATTGTCCTCCGCGTTTTTCTATACGTTCATTGGGATACGACATTTTGACCAGTCCCTGCCTTCCTGTAGATGAATTTTTGTCAGAGATCCAGCAGGCTCTGATGGATTACAACTGCTTGGTCTTGCAGGCTGCGCCTGGTGCAGGCAAGACAACTCGAGTCGCCCCCAGTATTTTAGATTTATCGTGCTTGGGCGGTGCAATAGCGCTGATTCAGCCCAGACGCATCGCCGCACGCGCTGCTGCCGCACACATCGCCGGGCAGCGACAATCTGCTTTAGGCAATCAAGTTGGATACCAGGTACGCTTTGATTCGCGTTGCGGTCGCGATACGCGATTGATCTGCATGACTCCAGGCATTTTGCTCAGAAAAATTCAGTCGGATCCGCTTCTGGAACAATTTTCCGTCATCGTGCTGGATGAGTTTCACGAGCGCTCACTGGAGATGGATCTTCTTCTGGGCATGTTGCGTCAGTTGCAAGTGCAGTTACGCCCCGATCTGCGCATTGTAGTCATGAGCGCCACGCTTGAAGCACAGGAACTTACCGACTACCTTCAGCAACCACGACTGATTCAAATCCCTGGTCGTAGCTTTCCGGTGGATATTCGCTTCAGCCGTTTTGAATCTCCGCCGCGCACCGGTTTGGTTCGGCGCATCGTTGAAGCAACATCGCAGTGCGTCTTAAAAGCCGCCGGTGCGCATCAAGGCGATATACTTGTATTTCTGCCTGGTGTCGGCGAGATCATGCAGGTACTTCGTGAACTGCAATCGGCGGCGCTACCGGACTGCGAGGTACTGCCTCTGTACGGCGATCTTCCGCCTGGTGAACAGGATCGAGTCTTGCAGCCAGGCGGTCGTCGACGCATCATCCTAGCAACCAATATCGCCGAAACTTCGTTGACCATCGATGGTGTCTGTATCGTGGTGGACAGCGGATGGGCGCGAGTCAAACGATTTTGTCCAGAAACTGGATTGGATTCTTTGCAATTGGAACCCATTGCCCAAGCTTCCGCCACACAGCGAGCTGGACGTGCAGGCAGAACGCGTCCCGGCACCTGCTACCGCCTGTGGGACGAAGTCACACATCGCTCCAGACCCGCTCAACTACAACCCGAATTGCTGCGAACAGACCTATCCAGCGCCGTATTACAACTGCTCAATTGGGGCGAGACGCCTGAGCAGTTCGCCTGGATCACGCCGCCCAGTTTCGAATCGATTGCCCAAGCGAGACGCGTCTTGGAAATGCTGGAAGCCATCCAAGGCGACCAGCTCACGGGTTTGGGCAAGTTGCTGCTTCAATTCCCTCTGCATCCTCGATTGTCTCGACTGCTGATTGAATCGCATCGACTGGGTATTTCAACGACGGGCAGCATGGCGGCGGCCATGCTGAGCGAACGTGACTTGTTCATGAAACCACAACAGTCCGCTCAGGCTCGCTCCGCCCATCGTCACAAGCCGCCCACTTCGGCTTCACGCAGTTGGGAATGCGATTTGAGCATGCGGTTAGAGGTCTGGGCTGGTTACATGGAAGATCAGCAGGTTGAGACATCACTGGGCACCATCAATCGCGGCGCGGCTCGCAATCTTTCTCAGGTCATGCAGCAGTTTTTGCAACTTCAATATCAGGAACTGGGATCGCCATCCGATCAACCGCTCGAACGCCAACTAAGCCAGGCGCTGTTGGTGGCCTTTCCAGACCGACTGGCCAAGCGTCGTACACCGGTTTCGACACGAGCCGTAATGGTAGGTGGAAAAGGCGTTCAACTCGCTCCAAACTCAGGCGTACGCGGCGAATTGTTCTTGTGCCTGGATGTAGATGCGGGAAGCGCAGAGGCAACTGTGAGGATAGCAAGTGGCATCGAACAGTCTTGGCTGCCAGAAAAATCATTGCGGCAAGTTGACGAAAGTTTTTTTCATCCTTCGCAACAGGCCGTTGTGACAAGACGCCGACTTTACTGGTTGGATCTATTGCTTGAGGAGACTCCGGTCGCCACTCTGCTAAATCTGGACACCGCCAAATTGTTAAGCATCGAAGCGGCTCGCCAATTCGACAATCTGTTGCCAACAAAAGACAAAGAACTTCAAAGCTTTCTAGGGCGGCTAAGATGGCTGATGGCTGCGATGCCAGATGCTGACTTGCCTGCACTAGAAGGCGAGTGTTTGGCAAATCATTTGGTGGATTGGTGCACAGGACTGCGATCGATTGCCGAATTGAAGCAACTACCCTGGAAACAAATGGTTCATCAACTACTGACTCCATCCCAACGACAATTCATGGATCAGCAGGCCCCTGAGTCTGTCACTTTACCAACCGGTCGTACCGTCTTGTTGCAATACGAACCAGGAAAGCCACCCGTCTTGGAAGCTCGTATCCAAGAGTTCTTTGGCTGGAAGTCGATCCCGCGTCTTGCCGGCGGACGCGCCGCATTGTTGTTGCACCTGCTGGCCCCCAACGGTCGCTGTCAACAGATCACTGATGACTTGGCTAGTTTTTGGCAGAACGGATACCCGGTGCTGCGCAAAGAACTTCGGGGGCGCTATCCAAAACACGCATGGCCAGAAAACCCAGCAAGTGGATCGTAACCATTGTAGCTGGAAACGGAACGATCTCCCGGGCAAGCCGGGGAGCATTCCCAACCCCGCCCCGTTCAGAAATAAATCCCGCCCAGCTTGTCCGGCGGATCGTTCGGTTTCCAGCTAAAGCCGACGCCAGCCCCAGACAGAAAATCCCGCTCGGCTTGCCCGAGCGCCCCACTTGCTCGGCTTGCTAGCTACGAGGCTCCTCGAAACAGAACAAGCTCTCATGACCACGAATGATCAGTAGATTATCGCTAATGGCTGGCGTTGCATCGATCGGCTGGCCCATGTCCACCTCATGCACCTGCGTATATTCAGCTCCATGACGAAAGACAACGACCTGACCATTGCGTCCGCAGGCGTAGATGTGCTTTTGAGCCGAGACGAGAGAAGCGTACATCTGATCGATATTCGGAAGCCTGACTTGCTGGAAGACGGGCGTGCCGTCACTCGCCTGCACAGCTGGCAAGCTGCCGGTGTTTCCCTTGACGAAATAGATCACTCCATCAACCATCGTAGGACTGGAAATATATGGAGCTGCGTCGTCTCGCTTCCAGCGGACGTCTGCCTGACCCGTGACATCTCCCTTTGCCTGTAACGAAATCGACTGGATCGCAAAGCCTCGGTGCCCCGTCATGCAGACGGCGGTATCTTCCCAAATCAGTGGGCATGCGATAGGGTTCGTAGTGAACCCAGAACTTTGCCAGATCATTTGACCACTGGTCAAATCGTACGATCTTACGCTTGTTCCACTGGTGATAACCTGCACAACCTGACCGCTATGAACAATGGTTGGCGTCGACAAGGTGGTCACCTCTTGTCGATCGCTACGCCAAATATCTTTTCCTGTAGCCGCGTCGACGGCGATGACAAACGAATTCTGCTCCTGATCCCAAGGAATGACCAGAGTATCTTTATAGATGGCCACCGAAGCTCCCTCACCGAATTGGTTTCGTGTAGTCATGTTCCCGAAGTCGCGATGCCACACCACTTGGCCAGTCATGTCCAGACACCAGACACCGCGACTACCAAAATTGCACCATACATAGCGCCCGTCGGTCACTGGCGAACCGGAAGCATAGGTATTGGAGCGGTGACCGCCTTCATGCGGAACCGCCCGTTGAACTTCGGTACTCCAGACTGTTTGGCCCGACTCGCGATCCAGGCACATGACCATAAATTGATATTCGGTTTCTGGTCTGGGATAGGTCATACCAGCGATTCGCCTGCGTTCACTTCCCTCTGCACTGTCTGTTACTTTCTCTGCAGACAACTTCTGCTGAGTATCAATAGCGGTCATCAGATAGATGCGGTCACCCCAAACAATGGGGCTGCTGTGTCCCCTGCCAGGAATGGGAACTTTCCACTTCAATTTTTGATCTGGACCAAACAGTATCGGGGGCCGAGCCGACTCGGCGGCCACCCCTCTTCCCATCGGACCTCGAAAGGTTGGCCGATTCAATTTCTCATCTTCGGCCATTGCAACCACTGGCGCTGCCAACCACACCGCTGTTATTGCGACCCAGAGTAATATCGAGCGGCCAGAAAGCCAGTTCCACATTGCCATTGTTGCCTCTCCCTATCTATCAAAGAATTATTTCAATAGTTCACTCAACATTCATCATCGGCCCATCGGAGACTTCGACTCGCGAAGGCTGATCGGTCACGACCAAGTGATTGATCAGCACCAGCAGCACCAATGAAGCAGCGGCAACGATCCAGACAATCCCATGAGCGGTTGGCCCGGGCCACCATGTTAATGACTCGGTTGTCCATTTACAAATAAGATGATGCCCAACGAAGGCAACCAGCAACCAGGTAGTCGGCGGTGCGATTACCCGTCCGCTCCAACGAGCCACCACACCAGCCAGCAGTCGAAACACCAACATAATTAGAGCAATTGCGAATGTAGCCTGCCAGCCGACCACCATACCAACGCATCCCATACCGCTGGCTAAATGCACGTTGGCAGTTGACTCGTTGGGCTGATCATTGCTCGTTAGCCGCCTAGATGGCAATAGCTTAGCGATCATATACCCCAACACCAAGCCGCTGCTGCCACCCAGCAAACAGGTTGCCGCTGCCTGAGTCCAGTCTAACGATGCTGATCGTGTCGGCCATTGCCACCAAGGTACGGGCAGAAGCTTAGGCCATAGGACCGCAGGCAACACAAGCATCAGTCCCGTGACCCACTTGGCAAGTTGGGTGATTCGCTGTCGATCGATATCGATTAAGGCCCAAGTCAGCAGCGTACTGGCTAGCAGACAGTGGTAGAGATACAGTGCCACGTGCTCCCACTTGGTATAAAAAATAATCCAAACGATACCAGCGTAGGCAGGCGGCGTTCGAAGCGGTATGTTGGCTCCACCGGTTATCAATTGCACTAAAAAGAATAAAAAGAAAATTCCCGCTGCGATGGATTCGACGATCGGATATCGAGACGATATAGGAGCATGACAAACTCGACATCGCCCCTTTAACCTCAGCCAGCCTACGATGGGAATATTGTCTTGTCCAAGAATTCGCGATTCACACTTCGGACAACGCGATGGTCGGAATATCACCGATTCGCCTCGTGGCATTCGGTATGCAACCACATTCAAGAAACTGCCAATCGTTCCTCCCAGAGTGATAAACCAAAGTCCGGTGAGCGCCTGCATGGCTCGAATCCTGATCGACTCGGCCAGCGTCATCTCTTCTAACTCTCGAACCAAAGGCTGGGACGTTTGGCAATCCAATAACAACGAAACTATTGGCAACACGACCATGTAGGCCAACAAGGCCAATCCCAAACCCCAAAGCAAAAGATGGTGCCAGTGAGTCGCTTGTGACTGAGCCCCTTCCGGCTGATCATCTTGCCGCTGATCATCTTGCGGCTCCGAAAGAACGCAGGCTGCCCCTCTCAACGATCCATCAAGGCTCGCCTTGGAACTAGCGTCTTCAGCCGGCGGGAAAGGATCCGTGTTCATGGAAAGCAAATCCATTTCCAAGGGAACTCTGGCGAGTCCCACTACGATTTCAAACGGGAACTCTGGCGAGTCCCCTTACTTCTTTCAATCGGATAGCGGGAATCAGTGTGCTGGTTTGGGAGCCACCTTGGGAGCTGTGATCAGTACAGTTACCGCACCGGCAATCACTACGATCAAACTGACCCAAAACAACGGCTGTACTAAGTGCCAGGTGCCTTTTTCGCTAAGCGATATAAACGTATTGATAACCGGGGCAAAACCAAATACCAGCGGCATCACATAGTGAGGCTTTCCACCTGCATTGAAGGCTAGGATCACCCCCAAGGCACCAACCGCTCCGGCCACTCCGGCCAAGAACGACCAGAGCATCCCAACAGCCGTCCAATGCCCCAAGTCCTCAGTACGGCCATAGATCAATATCAAGGGCGCTAAAACTGCGATCAAGAAATAGGATACACCAACACAGGTGAATGGCAGCAGTCGACTGCCACCCAATTTTCCTAGCCCTAAATGAAGCATAGGACCATACGACCCCCAACAAACGGCCGCCATGATGATCGATAAAACGACTCCCAGCATATTCTTGGCCTTCTTCAATCCCGCAGCCAGCTTCTCTTGCGCACTAGCTTTGGAGCTATCGTCCTGAGCGTTTTTTTCTGCCGAGTCACTTGAGGGTTTAGCCGACTGATTGCCTTCCGCACCGGTACCGTCCACCTGAGCACCATCTTGGGTGACTTGAGATGTAGCCTTGGAGCTTTCAGCAGTTGCGACTGGATTGCGAAAGGTCAACACCCCCACGGCCCCTAGAGCTACCGTGGCAATAGCAGCCAGAAAAATGGGACGAAACTGTGAGTAGGTTCCGCTAATCAAAGCTGACACCAGCGTGTTGACTACGGGAGCAAATCCAAACACGACTGGCATGACAAACACCGCCTCGCCGCCGTATCCAAGCGCTAAAATAATGCCCAAAGCGCCCAGCGCGCCAACAGCTCCTGCCACTAAGGAGTAAAGCGTACCACCTAACGTCCAGCGCCCCGCTTCGCTTTTCGTGCGCAAGATCGAAAGTGGAATGACAATCGCTACTAAGAAGTATGCCAAGCCTACTCCGACAAACGCTCGCAGCGAATCGTGCGACAGAGCCGACGATCCGTGATGAAGCGTCGGACCGTATGCTCCCCAAGCGATGAATGTCATCGCAGTGAACAATAGTACTAATGGCAATCCGCTCATTGAACCTTCTCCTCAAATGATCATCAGGTAGCTCTAAGATTCCAGTGTTAATTCTCGGTTGGCATGAACAGAATCTGCCAAATGCTGCTGCGCATTTGCGTCCAATTCGCCGGCCACCAAAGGCTGTCGCCAATGAGTCATCATCATCAGTGAATTGATTCCCGAACCAATTCCCAGCAGAGCCACCCGGCTGTCCGGCGTGATAAAGCCACTGCGCAGTCCCATGGCTAGAGCAGTTGGCAAGGCTACGGAACCGGTGTTACCCAACCAAGAGAACGTCGAATAGTCGCTTTCGCCGCTTAAGCCCAATTGTTGTAGCATCAAACGCCGATGCGCAGCACCCACTTGGTGGCTAACAGTGTAATCGATCTGCTCACGAGCAACGCCCAAATCTAACAACTGTTGAAAGGTCCGCTGGCCTACACCTACGCCTGCCTGAAGCAACCGCTCCGAATCGGTGTGCATCAAGGGCTGCATCGCACCCCCCGCCTGATCACCGTCGCTTTGGCATAGTCCATGATGCCTGGTTTCCGCGCGTACCGTACAACTGGTCAGCAAGTTCCCTGTTTGACTTAAATCTCGATCCACAAGCAAAATGGCACAACTGCCAGAACCAATCGTTAATGAAGCAAACGACGGTTTGATGCTTTGACGCGTGAGAGTAGGGTCAGCGTTCAGGCTGGCAATGGTCGATTCGACCAAGTTGCGAGCGCTCTCAGTACCCACCACGATGCCCGCTTGAATGCAGCCTTGTTCGATCAGTGTGGCCACCTGCACCATACCGCTCAGCAATCCCAAACAGGCGTTCGACAAGTCGTACACCCAACAGTCGCTGGGCAGACCTAACTGGGCATGCACACGACAGGCCGTAGCTGGCTCCAAGTAGTCTCTGCACACACTGGCATGAATCAAGCAACCAATCCTTTCGGCAGGCACGTCTGCCTCCCGTAGTGCTAACTGAGCGCTACAAACGCTTGACGAACTGATGGCTGTCCCAGGCTCCCAAAATCGCCGCTGTGCAATACCGCTCATCAGCTCCAAACGTCCTTCGGGCAGTTTTAGACGCTCGTAAGTAGGAGCCAATTGCTGCTCGATCTCCAGCGAAGTCACAATTTGGCTAGGCAGCGTAAAACCGATTGACTCAATAGCAACTCGTTGGAACTTCACTAATTATCTCACTCTCACAGGGTACAATCTTCAATCAAAACAGGTGGCGATTTGCCGAACAAGGCGACCAGCCCTCAATCAATTGGTAATGCTAGCACACTCGGTAGTGCCGCCGGTTCGATAAAGCACCAAATATAGTAAGTCAATTGCATTGTCACCTAAGGTTGATACCATAGCATCCTGTTCAGCAACGGCTGCTGAATTCAGCAGGAAAGCGGTCTTGGGATCAAGACTTCACTTCGCAGGGATTTTGCGAGTACAACTCTGATGGTGCTTCATCACCAACGCGCGGCATCGACCGGCTCCCGTTTGGGCGGGTGTCTGACAACCAGTTTCGCACATTGTGCGTTAAAGGCAAGTTCAAACGTCCGCCCGTTCGGTTCACGCTACATGCTTCTATGCAGTAGCTTCTGTCTTGACGGAGTGTCGAACATTCCAACTGCGCAAGTTAATCCGCTTGATCGAACCGGTCCGCTTTTCGACCTTTTCACTCCACTTTTCTCGATCTGACAAGGACTTTCAGATGGCCAGACCAATTATTGGTATCAACGCAGACTTTCGACGTGGCGCTCACAACCAACCCGCATTCTCGTTCTTGGCTGCGGGTTATTTCGAATCGATCTCTAAGGCGGGGGGGCTACCGGTGGTACTACCACCCTCTCTGGACGAAGAAGCCGTCGGACAGATCCTTGACAAGTTGGACGGATGCCTGCTGATCGGCGGCGGGGACCTGGACCCTCGCAATGATGGATTCATGCTGCATGCCAACACCAAGCCTATGGAAGCTTATCGTGAACGCTTTGATCGTCGACTGGTCTCTGAAATCGTTGAACGTCGCCTGCCCGTACTTGCTATCGGTGCCGGCATGCAACTGCTGAACTGCATCTGTGGCGGCAACCTGTACTTGCACATCCCCGACGATGTTCCGGGTGCTCTGCCACATCGTGATAGTCAAGACCCCCAGCATCGCCATTCACTGACCATCGCCTCCGATTCATTGATCGGACGAGTATATGGCGAAGGCGAAATCCGAGTCACCAGCCGGCATCACATGGCTATCGATGAAGTTGCTCCAGGCTTCCGAGTCACCGCAAGGTGTCAAGATGGTGTGATTGAAGCGATCGAAAGCGAAATGGTTGACTGGTTCGCAGTTGGAACTCAGTTCCATCCCGAGTGCAACGAAGCCAGCGCGTTGGATGTGCGCATTTTTGAAGAGTTCATCGAAGCCATCGTGGAACCCAAACTGACCCTGGGACAGCAATCCCTGGAAACATCCGCCGCGTAGACGGAAAGCGCCGCTTTTTCGTAGCTACGCTCGCCAGAGCGTGGATTACTGCAGGAATCCACCGTCTGGCGACGGTAGCTACGTTCGACAAGCAATATTCGGCACAATGAATTGAAACTGACGCTGTCCAACTAGCATTCCAGCGGTCAGTCTGAAATATCAGTTCCAGTACTTGCAATCAGTCAATCAACAGCAAGCGCTGTATCTGCGGCGCAAGCTGTTCAGGGGACATTTGGAAAGCGGTGCGGAAATCCCATTGGCGATCTCCCGCTGTGTACTCCTGAAATCCCCGTGTGCGCTGCCGACCTATGTAGTCGTAGAACTCGGTTGGCATTCGCTCTGCTAGATAAAAAACCATAGCCCAGCCCAGCGCGTAGGCTAAATTGGGTTGCTGGCGATACAACTGATCACTATCAACCATGCTATGCAGCAGATCAGGCAATAGCTTCGGCTCTTTGAGCAGCTCTTGAAGCTCTGCTGCTTTGTCTCGATGAATCCGATCCGTGATGGAGCTTCTTTGCAAGCTGGTGTCGTACAGTGCAGGGACTTCGAACATGGTTGCCAGGCCTTCAACCAACCAAAGTGGATTCTGAAACAACCGTTCGTGGAGTCCCGTGTTGTAAGCCAGTTGATGAATGGCCTCGTGCGTAATCGTCTCTTCGGTAGCTGCCCAATTGGTTGTGGATTCTGAATTTCCGATATGGTAGACGATACAGCGATTGGAGCGAGGTATGTACATACCAGCCAGGTTGCCAGGTATTTCCTTGCCGCCCAATTCGCGAGAGCTGAATAGCTCGAATTCCGTTCGGCTGGGCATGACAATGACAACCAACGGAAAATCGGGCTTTCGCAATGACCAGCCCCGCACCTCGCAGTACCTCATGTATCCGGCCAGTAGGGCACGAAATCGCGACTCCCATCGCCGCGACTCACCCGTGGGAGCACCGATCACGTAAGGGCCAGTGACCAGTGTTTCAAACTGCGAACCCAATTCGGCTTGCAACTGCAAATTGGCCTGCTGCAACGTTTGCGGCTGGAAGACCTCTTCTAATAACTGGTGATTCAAAATCTCCGGCGAGTCAAAAACGTGAATCCGTCCGGATGACTCCAGCAACGCGGCATCGCGAGCCCCCCAGTGAATGGGCAGTCCTACAAACCTACCCTTGGGCGCTTCGACCAACAAACTTCGCGGCGGCTGAGCGTGCATGCGACTGCTGAGCATTAAACTTAGAAGCCCGACCGCACTGATCGTTAATCTATTTGGCATCTGAAATTTTCCTGGACAAACTCTTGCACGTTTTCGTAATCGGATGAGGTATGGCATTCGGCTCCTGTTGTAACTCTAGAATCGGATTACCTGCCGCACGGTGCTAGGAAAACTGGTACGATAGAGGGGCTGACTACTGCGAACACAATTTGCAGGTTATAACGATTTTTTGGAGGCCACTATGAATCCAGTGCCGACAGTGACAACGGAATCAAAGACTAGATATCTTGGTAAACTCCCGCGACAAACCGCACTTTGCTCTTTGCCGCTGGGTCGGGTCTTGCTCTGGGCTTCCGCTGTTTGCGTGCTCTTTTGGATGGCTCAAACCACCCGGGGACAACAGCCAGATTCTCCATCACAGGCGGCAGCCACTCACGGACAGCTACGCGAACTACTACGCCAGCTAGATGCCGATGATCTGGCCCAGAGAGAAAAGGCAGAGTACGAAATCGTGCAATTGGGGACGACTGTGCTGCAGTTGTTGCCGACGATCGATAACCAGACGTCTGCCGAGTTGAAAATGCGACTCGGACGCATTCGTCAACTCCTTGAAAGTTTCGATAGCGATAACTTCTTCGAGGCCAGCCTGGTCAGCTTGCAAGGCGAAATGGAACTTGCCGAAGCGCTGGAAAAATTGACGCAGCTAACCGGCAACGCAGTGATTATACAAGAGGGACATGAAGTGGCTGGTCAAATGACCGTTCAACTGGACTGGCAGGAAGTGACCTTCTGGGAAGCCATTCAAGATCTGCTGAATCAAACCAGCCTGCGCTTGGTTCCGTTTCGCACAACGGTCAGCGAACTGGTTCTTGCTCCGCGCTCCGACGACAATCCTGTGGCAGCCTATTTGGCAGGCCCCTACAGAGTGGAGCCCACCAGCGTGGCTTGCGAGCGCCACTTGGAAGGGCAGTTAAAAGGACAACTTCGGGTTAACCTGCAACTTTCCTGGGAACCCAGAATGGAGCCCATGTTCATGCAGGTCCCCATGTCCTCAGTCAGCGCTCTGCTGGCCGACGAACTTGAGATCCGTGCTGCCAATCCTCCGTCAACCCCGGAAGTGCGACTCAACACAGGCGGGGCCGCTGCCAGCTTTGAATTGCAATTGGAATTGCCAGATCGTTCGATTCAGCAAATCCAGCGGTTGACTGGACAGCTCATCATTTCAGTTCCCGGTGACCGTCACCTGTATCGATTTGATAAACTGGCAAGCAAAGGCAGGCAAACCGAAAAGTTCGGCGATGTTTCTGTGACTCTTGAAAAGGCTCGCCCCAACGGATCAGTGTTGGAGGTCCG
>DAIRSD010000021.1:0-19810 GCA_036804625.1 Aureliella sp.
GGAGTGGCAAACATTCTTTGGCCACGCCTAAAATAGAGGTTGCCGCCGTAACCACCACCCATCATTCCTAAGGTCAGGCCATGCACGTCCAGCATGGGGTATCGCCAATCGATGCCACGCTGATCCATGGACCAGTGCTGCTGAAAGACTTGTAAATTCTTGGGCACATTGGCAAACTCGCGGGAAAACTGCGAGTAATCCTGACGAAAGACTCCAAAGCCCGAAATCCAATGGTGCGGAGCAAAGACATCCAATGAAGCGTCGTACAGCGTAGCGACCATCTCGGCTGCGGCTCGCTGTGCATCGGGGCCTTGAATGACCGCTGTCCAGGTCTCCTTTTGTGCCGGACCAAGCTTCGAGACAAAGCGTTCCCAAGAGATCTTCAGCTCTTTGTTGCTCCATGGGACATCGATTCGACGTGATTCAAGATAAGCCCTGTTGTGACTGACAAAGGTCACGTGCAGTGTCACGCCACCGCGCATCTGTTGAGTGATCGGCAATTCGATCAGCGACTGAGTGCGACCAGCGTCAGTCCAATAACGCTGGATGATTTTGCCGCGATGTTCTACTTCGACTAGCGCCCGAGCCGTGTCGTAGCCGCTGCCCCATACGGCGCGCAGGGTCTGATCTGGCTGGATGCTCGACTTCTCCAAGCTTAGCCGCTGTGGCAGACGTACTGGGTATTTTGGTGCCGCCACGTCTAGAACTTCAACAGGCAATTCAGCCAAGACTACCTGGCCAAAGCGATCCTTGGTAGCTAGCACGGCTCGGTAGACTCCAGCGCCCAGTTCTATTTCAAGCTGAGCATGCCCGTTGGCGTCGGTCTGGATCGCTTTCTCAAAAATAACTTCGCCCAGCGGCCACGAGTGGATGTTGCTTGGATCTTCACTAGGCTTTTTTTCAGACCAGGGATCTTGAGGGTTATGCCAAGCACCGGACAGACGACCTCGTGCGACCGACGCAGGGTGTTTCAATGCGTGGATTTTCACCAGACCCGCAGCCGATTGCGACTGCCCGTCCAGATCGGTTGTCTTAACGGTTAGAGCTACCTGTTTGTCCGTTGTCTGCCAATCTTCGGCCGACAGGTTAGCGCTCAGAGCAACATAGCCAGCGCTAACGGATCGTTCAGCAGATCGAGTTTCGCCGGTGCCGTCGGTCACGTCTACATAGACAGAATAGTGGAAGGTAGCTTGTGAGTCAGGCGTGGCCGATGGATCGGGCTTGGCTACAAAATCCAACTGAAACCGACCAGTGTCGTCGGTGGTGGTCTGTCCCTGGGCAATCTCCTGGCTGTCGCTAGGGGCCGGCGGTAACCACCACATCCGCCAGTACCACCAACGCGGATATCGCACCTGCCGAACCACGCGCCATTGGACTTTGGCTCCCGGAACAGTGGCTCCGGTATAAGCTGTGGCTTTTCCGGGAACCACAACGCTTTGTCCCAATTTGGCCGCCTCCAGAGCTGGCAAAAGTTCCACTTCGAATTTCGGCCGTTTGTATTCCTCGACTCGCACCGATGTCTGTCCCGACGGGCCTTCCATCACTTGTACGATCATGCTGCCGGTCAAGCGATCTCGCGGTGCAGTGAAGCTGCCGCTGAAGCTACCTAGGTCATTGCACTCCAGCGTTAATCGCTCGACTTCCTGGTGATTGGCGTCCAGCAGCGCGACCACTACTGATCGGCGGCCCAGGGTTTGGTATGAATCTTGATCTTGATTTACAGAATAGCAAATGCCCTTAAATCGAATGGTCTGCCCCGGACGATACATGGATCGATCGGTAAAAAACAATGTCTGCTGCGTTGTATGAGCTGTAGGTTGCTGAGTGTAATTGCTGAGCATGTTTGCCGAGCTGATGCGATCGTTTCCATGTGAGGCTAAGATCCATACCGGACCTCGCTGATCGATAGGAAATTGAAAGTGTCCTTCAGCATCGGTAGTCACGGCCGACAAAGCTGTCCGCTTGCCCGTTCCAGGATCATGCTGCCAACCCTGAACTTGTGCGTTGGCAATGGGCGTTCCCGTTCGAGCTTCCAGCACCAGCCCCGCCACTTTGCCATCACCTGACTGAATGCGCGTGACCAGGGCCATGCGGCTGACCCAAACTTCGGCTAGGCTCAATTGATTGTCGGCATCTGCAAAATCTTCACGATGGCTAGCAAGCAGCACATAGGCTCCGGGCGGTAGGTCCGTTGGGATGGGGACTTCGTGAGTGCGACGCTTGAAATCCTGAGTGGCTGGCAGGTCGCTTGACCAGGATTTTACTGGCCGAGCCGCCAGCAGTTTTCGTTGCTCCGGCTCGCCGAGCGCTTCGGGAGACCATCGTTGTGATTTAACGAATTCAATAAAATCAAACTGAACCAATCGAAAATAGACTTTGGTTATGTTTCGGTAATGCACTTCGATATTGGGCCAAGGATCGTTCCAGATGCGCTCCGTAGTGATCTGAGCTTCTCGGGCTTCGATCTGCTGAATCAAGTTGTAACATCGTATCCCACCTGGAGAATCGGGAAAGCGATCAACGGCTTGGCTGGCCAATTGTCTAGCGATGGTCGGGTTGCCTGCGTCCAAGGCAATCTGAGCCAAGTGGCCTTGCGCTTGCGCCCACAACGGGTGATCGCTGGCGATTTGTTGATATCGACGCAAGCCAGTTTCAAATCGCTGCAACTTTTCTTGACCGACAGCATGGGAGTTCGCAAACTCCAGTCGAGCCAGATCGATGTCCAGTCTAGCAGTAGGGTCCGAATCTGATTGATGGAATTTCAGCAGATCTTGATACAAGAGTACGGCCACCAGCAACGGCGCTCGATTGTCAGACGAATCTGGCTGCCAGGCCAGGAATTCGTCTGCCGAAGAAAATACAGGGCTATCGGCCAGCAGGTCATACGCATAGGCAGATCGCGAACCGGCTTGCTCGGCAGTCGTGTAGAACTGCAGCGCGTGATGAGCCAAAATGTCGTACATCGTCGGGCGATAGATCACTGGCACCGTGCCCATCGCCAGCACTTTCTTATATCGTTCGATGGGCACCTGCTTAAGCAGTTCGGCAGCACGCAGCGAACGCGAGAACTGACCATCTACCGCTTGCAGGATGCGAGGCAAGTCCCATGTGAGCAGATCGTCGTCTGGACCGGGCAGAGCAGGGGGCTGTGCGTCTTCGACCGGTGGTGAAGCTTCTGCGACGGCCGTGCGACCTGCAAATTGCCAGCGATGCTGCTGAAAGAACTCCCACATCCAACTGGCATGAATGGCTTCAAGGACTGGTTGCAAAGCGGGTTCGGCAGCGTCTATGGCGGCTCGCATTTTTTTCAGATGGGCATCGGGAGACGATTCACTGGTGGCTACTTCCAAACGAATTTTGGTAGCCAGCACGCGGATCTTTTCGGCAGCGTCATCATTCTGTTGAGCGCGAGCAGCGATAGGCTCCAGCCGTTCCAGCGCTGTTTTCGGCTGGCCTTGTCCCAACGCTTCGGTAACCGCTTTCCAAAGTGGGGCATCAGAAATGGCAGATTGTTCTGATTGTCCAGGTTTTGTCATCCATAGCCATCCGGTGATAAAGGCCACGATCCAAATGGTTCGCTTCATGATGTCCATTCTCCCTTGTCAAACTGAACCCAGCGGAAACGGCGAGCCGCTTGGCACAATGCCTATTTTTAACGCAGCGACCAGAAAAAAGCATCCCAATCTTTAGATTAAACGCATCTAAGGCCCAACTAGTTCCGAAAAATGGGCAGGGCTGAAGGACCTCGGATGTGCAGTCTAGGTAGCTTCCGTTCGCTCTTGCGGTGATTGGGTGGAATCAAGCTTGATCAGCAGAACGATATAGACAGATAACAGAGCGACGCCGGCGAAGGCTCCGAAGATGACGTTCAGCGGTACTTCTAGATCTCTAAGTTCTCCAAAGGCACAATCCCCAATGCCTCCGCACGATAGACTGACCATGTTCATGATTCCATACCCCGTGGCCCGCCACTCGGGCCGGACGATTTGGCACAGAATCGGCATATTATTGCAGTCGAAAAATCCCCAACCAACACCAAAAAGAATCACCCCTGCAATGGCTATATTCACGGTGCTTGCATTGCCCACACTAAATAGGGCAGGTAAAAACAGCGACATGCCGATGGCGCTTGTGTAGATTCTGCCTCGCACGGACCGTCGCATCCATTGATCGGCCAGAGCGCCACCGATCAGTGCTCCAGCGATTGAGGCAAGCTGCACGTAAAGGACTGCGCTTACACCTGCCTTGCCTTGCCCCAAGTCGAACTTCTCTTTCAGAATGTCAGGCATCCAATCACGCACCACCCAACCCGCGATCGCTGGCAACGTAAAGTAAAGTACCAACAGAACAAAATTTCGATTGCCCAGCAGCCCACGTAGAACACCTTGGGAAGCTGTTCCTGTCGGGTTGAGATGATAGGCAACTTGAGGTTTTACCGGATCTCGCAACATCGCCCACAGTTGCTTAGCTTAGATTACACCAATCATGCCGCAGGTTGTGAATGCCCAGCGCCAGCCATGGTCCGGTGATTCGGCGACATAACCAGCAAATCCACCCAGTATCTGGCCTGCGTAAATTCCAGTTTGATGGATACCAACGGCGCGCGATCGCGAAAAACCTTGATGGTATTCAGCAATCAAGGCTAAGGCAGTCGGGATGTAGAACGCTTCGCTGACACCCATCAGCCCGCGAGCCAAGATCAGCTCGTTAAAGGTTGTAACATGGCCTGTCCACCAAGTCACGATTGCCCATGTCAAAAGACTCAATCCGCTCACCCAGCGGTTGCTCATGCGATCAGCCACCAAGCCACCTAAAGGGCTCAGCAGCGCATAGGTCCACTTAAAACTGGCCATCACAACACCCCAGTCTGCCTTGTTAGCAATACTGGGGATATCTCCAACCATCGACGATTTCATCGTCGCCAGCATCTGGCGGTCCAGATAGTTCAGCAGCGCCACGGGCACCAGCAGCACTACGATCAACCAAGCGTACTGGAAAATCGTATGCGAGCCGGACGGTGCCGATATCTCTTGTTGCTCATGATTGGAAAAACTCAACAGCTTGCTCCCTGTGCAAACATTGTTGCTTGTCTGAAGGCTGCATTGATAGGTGATCTAGTCAAGAAAATCAAGTAGCCCGACTATCTAAGTCATGTTTGGGCCTGCCAAGCTGTTTCGAATTTTCCGCAGTGAGTATAATGCGTCCGCGGCAATGAATATCGGACCTGTTTTCGAATGGAGAGCGATGATGGTTGTTTCTAAATGCAATAATTGGTCTCTGGCTGTGTTATGTCAGTTGTGCCTTTGTGCCCCTTTGTGGGCGGTTGACAATCAATGGCCTGGATTTCGTGGTCCTGGATCACGTGGTATCGCAGAAGACCCAAGATTGCCCGATCGCTGGTCGACTACCGAAAATGTGGCTTGGAAACGAGATATTGCAGGACGAGGTTGGTCGTCGCCCGTAGTTTGGGGGCAAAAGATCTTCTTGACAACTGTGATCAATACGGGCGAAACCGAAGAGGCGAAGAAGGGATTGTACTTTGGCGGTGAGCGACTGAAGCCACCCGAGTCAGTTCACCAATGGAAAGTGCTGTGCTTGGACCTTGCTTCAGGAGAAGTGTTGTGGGAACAGCAGGTGCATGAGGGGGTCCCCGCATCATCCATGCACATTAAAAACAGTTTTGCTTCCGAAACGGCGGTGACTGATGGTGATCGAGTCTATTTTTGCTTCGGCAATTTGGGTATTTACTGCTTTGATCTGGAAGGTAACGAGCTATGGCGCCGAGATCTGAAGGCGTATAAGACTCGATTCGGTTGGGGGCCGGCTGCATCGCCGGTGCTGCACGATGGGCGACTGTATTTGTGCAACGACAACGACGAAGAGTCTTATCTGCTGGCTCTGGATGCTAAGAATGGGACAGAGATCTGGCGTAAGCCTCGAGACGAAAAAAGCAACTGGTCAAGTCCGTTTGTTTGGCAGAACATTCAGCGCACCGAAATTGTAACCGCAGGCACCGGCCAAGTGCGATCTTACGACCTGCAGGGCAATGTCTTGTGGACACTTGAGGGAATGTCCAGCATCACGATAGCTACTCCTTATGCAGGCGATGACTTATTGTATATCAGTTCGGGATATGTGATGGACAAGAGTAAGCCAATCTATGCGATTCGGCCCGGTGCCTCAGGTGATATCACTGCAGAAGCAGACCAATCGAGCAATCAGTACGTCGCCTGGGTGCAGCGCAAGGCGGCACCCTACAACCCCAGCACTCTGGTCTACGACGGGCGGATGTACGTTTTGCATGCCCAGGGGTTCATGGCGGGCTACGATGCTGCGACCGGACAGGAACTCTACGGCAAACAGCGATTACCCAACGGACGTTCATTCACCTCCTCGCCTTGGGCCTATAACGGTAGAGTGTTTTGCTTGAATGAAGACGGCGTTACCTTTGTTGTCAAGGCAGGTGACCAGTTCGAGTTGCTGCATACAAATATATTGGCCGAAGACGACATGGGAATGGCAACACCAGCGATCGTAGGAGATCGTCTACTGATTCGCACTGCTGCGAGGATGTACTGCATTAGGCAGTCCGGACTCTAGAGACATATCTTCTGAGATATCCGATCAGTCGCTACGACGACGCATGTGGCCGAGTACAATGCTGCAAGCTAGAACCATCAGCAACGAGCTAGGTTCTGGAACTCCGTTGACCATCACATCATCGATAGTCAACTCCGTCGTGGGGCCCCGCCCCCACGATGTTAGGTCGAAATGACCGTAGTTGATGAACTTAACTATGACGTCTTGACTTGCATTGAGCGGCACGAATTCAAAGTCGTATCGTTTAGAACCTGCGATGGGCGAATCGGGTGCACTGGGAACCGTCAAAAACATCACCGGATCACCCGGTAAGACATTGGTTACTTGTAAACCGAAAATGCCCATGAAGATTCCCAGTGGGTCCGATGTTTGTTGAACAAATTCACCGGAAGCCCAAAAACTAAAGCAATATTTGGGCGCTGGATTGGACGCAGTCGGAATCTGCTGCCAAAGCTCCACAGATGTAGTAAAATTCGGCGGCTGAATGAAAGTTGGTGTCCCTGGAAAAGTGACTCGACCGTCTGTGTGGAAAGTAGGTGGCAGGTTAGTAGTCACATGCGCGCCGTTGCCAAAATACATCGCGTATTTACCATCGGGAAGTGGATCTGAATCGCGCAGCCTGTACGGCGTTCCAGCGGCATCATTGCCCCACACCGCGTATGAATTCGCGTTGCCTGAAGTACTCCAGCCGGGCGGCATGCCAAACGGTGCAAGCGTGGTGCCAGATGCCCAAAACACCTGATTGGCAACGCCATCGCCGGTAGGACCATTGGCTCCAACTGATTCAAAACTACCATTGGTTACAAGATTGCCCACATGAGAGCAGTTCCCTGGGGACGTTAACAAGATCAACGAGCCCCAAGCAATCGATGCCTGATTGCAGACAACAAAAATAGCAATCGCAAACACGACCAGCAATCGATTCATAGCTAGTCTCCTTCTCGCGGGAACAAACCTAATCGTTCATCTAACACCAAATGGAAAGCCTTCTTACCGCTACGATAAGTCCTAAACCCACGGCGGTCGAGGTTGCAAACGGAATAAATTCGCAAACGATTGGAAAGTAAGACCAGGCCTAGCGTCAGCAAGGTCCATGGGAGTGTCCGCGTATCTGTTCATAAGCTGTGTGGCTTGGGCCAACTCATCCAAACCGCAACAATCGTGAATTTGTGTCTGAGAAACAGCTAGAAAATTGACTAACAACTCAGCACCACAGCTTACGTTATGGGGCCAGTTGCAGGCAGACCGCCGCTTTTGCGTTTCTCATAAACAAGCGGTCCCCGACAACGATGGGGTGGTTCCAGGTTTTTCCGTCAAGCACCGGCAGTTTTTGGAGGACCTCCAGCTTTTCAGGTTGAGCCTTAAGCATCACAAGTTCCCCTTTCTCGCTGGCAACCAGTATCGTACAGGAATTATATAGCAGAAAAGCTTGCACAAATCCGTACCGCCAGAAATGCAAGAGTCGCAGACCGGTTTTGGCATCGATACACCCGAAGATGTTTTGATTGAAACCAAAGATCAGGTCGCCAAGAACCAGGGAATCATTAAACGAAGGACGAAGCTGAGTAGTAGTCCAAGTTTCGCTGATGTTCCACTTGGCGTCTTCTCGCTGGACCTGCAGGCAACACAGTCCGACACCGTCTCCCAGCGAGACCAACAATCGAGTTTGGTCTAAGGCTTGAGGGTCCACCATCTTCATACTGTTGCTCCACTGGCCGGGCTTGTAGTTCCAGAGCGGGGAACCGGATTTTGGCTCCAACGCATGGACTCCTTGATTATCACAGAAGACCAGGCTATCGACATCGGCCAATCGAATGAATCGCGCGGTGGTGTAGTTTTCGCTTTCCCCAGCTGTAGAAAACGTCCACACAGTTTGACCAGTTTGGCTGTCTACGGCCAATAATCCATTGTCTCCTGAACCGCCAGCAAAAATGATCACCAAATTTTCTAAGACCAGCGGCGAACCAGAAAAAGCCCATTGAGGCACTTTGGCGGAAACATCTTTTTCCAGATTGCGCTGCCAAATGACAGTCCCAGTTTCTTCATCTAGACAAGTCAACAACGCGCGCGAACCCATCGTGTAGACGCGTCCACTGGCCACTGTCGGAGTGCCGCGCGGGCCAGCCCCCGAGACGACTTCTTCAAACCGAACCGGATCACCGTGACTCCAAAGCAATCGCCCATCCTCTGCTGCGTAACAGCTTGTATGTTCCATTTCGCCTCGTTGCTCTTGTGTCAGCAAGCGACCTTCATGATAGGCAAACGACGACCAACCGGGGCCAATATCGATTCGCCATAGTTCCTTGGGCGGGGAACTTTGCCAGTCACGATCAGACAATAGATCATCGACGCTACCATTGCCTTGTGGTCCTCGAAACGTGAGCCAATTTTGACCTTGAGCCCAATCGGGACTTGCGATGCTTGATGCGGTGGTATCCAGTGGAGATTGTAATTCGGGCAAAGTCTGTTCGTGGATAGGTGCCAGTCGCCAAGTGAGTTCTGGATAATAGTCGCCATCAAAACCGTCGTTTCGAATCGCCGGAAAAAGGCTCCACACAATTGCCATCAGTCCCGTGGCCCAGCCTACGCGTTGCGGACTTCGGGCTTTGAAGCTTAACGCTACGACCACTGCCACGACGGCTAGCGGCAGACCGTAGATTATCAACGTCGAACGTGTCGCCATGCCAGGCAGCGTCAATAGCGCGCTAATACCAGGCAACACGACAGCCGCCAGCGCCAATAATCCTTTCTCACGACCGCTCAACCGACTGCCAAACAATACCCATACTGAAAACAGAAGACCTCCAAGTACTGGACCTCCCAACATCAGCATAAATCGCGGTCCATTAGCGATCGATGGCGTAACAGACAGGCCTATGCAAAGCAGCATAACAGCGCATATCAACCAAGCTGGCCACAATCGTAAACTTGTGGGTGACTCAGTCGAGACCGAAACGTTGTTCATAATGATTCTTTCGTAGAAGGCATGGGAGTTGTTGTATCGGTTCCTATCGAGATTCGAGCGATTTTGCCATGATCCATTTTTTGCCAATAGCGGTCATTGAACACTTCTTCACACGCTACATATTCTTATCGGCGAAATCTAAATAGTGTTGCCAATCGGTTGGGGTAAGTGCATGTTCTCCGGTGCGGTAGTGGTATCCAATAGGTCCAAGTTGTAAAGGCTGATCAAGCGGTGGCATTTCTGGGTTGACATGGTCGCCACCCAAGCCCTGAGTTCCCAGCAAACGATAAACCGGATCGGCATGCACACAGGACAGGTATTCTCCCAGCGGATCGGCCCATCGATCTTCACTGGCGCTTGCGACATAGACGCCTCTGGGAGCCATCAGTGCAATCAATTGGTGGTGATCCACCGGGAGATCGGATTCATTCTCGTTGTAATTGCGGTGGTTCAGGCAGAACCAATGAGGAAAAGCGCGGTTGATGCGTCCCACGGTTTCACCAAAGGCTCGGCGACTCAGGGCCGCACCACCGCATCCCGAATTGTTGCTGATGACCAATTTGAAGCGTTCGTCTTGGGCCCCGGCCCACAGGGCGGTTTTGCCTAGACGCGAATGGCCGATCACTGCCACTCGACCACCATCAACCAGTGGGTCGCTTTGCAAATAGTCCAGAGCCCGGCTCAAGCCATAGGCCCAAGCGGCAATCGATCCCCATCGTTCTTCGGCCGGTTGGCTGGCAGCCCACTGGGCGAACAGTGGATGAATGCCATTCTGAAAACCGTCGTCGAAATCTGGGTCGATGTCGCCATAATAAATGGTCGCCAGCCCGTAGCCTCGCTGGACAATCATCTCGGCGGGCCAGTCGGACATGTCGATGCCACGTCCTAGCTCGGTGGCGCGATTCTCTACGACACTACCGTTGTCGCGATTGCGCATCCAACTGGTTGAAATGCGAATGGTTGGATCTTTTTCAAGAGTATGATTGCCTTGAAAATTTAATCCTAAGAAAGTGGGAACCTGTGTTTGGCCTTGAGGAGTGTAGACCAGCATCGACATGGTCAGCTCAAGCCCTTCGTGGCGAAGTGTCAAATCGATTTCGCGTCGCATCGCATGGCCAGATAGGGCTTGATCATTGGTAGCGACCATCTTTGCTTTGACAGGAATCGGTTGTGGGCTGCGCCCGTACACATGTTTCGTGAACAGTTCGACTATCTCCTTTCTCCGGCTGGCCCACTCCTTGGCTTGGACAATCTTTTTTCCGGATTGGTCGACCAGCGGGTCAGGTAGAGAGTACTGGGGAACGCGCGATTCGTCGTAATTGGGAACAAATAGTTGAGCGGTAAGAGGTCTGGTCAACATGAACCCGGTTAAAACGACTCCGAGAACCAGTAAGGTGCCGAATTCGAACGGCTGAAGCGTTCTCAAAAAGTGCTTGGAAGCAAGTTTCAAAACCTGTAAATAAGACTCTGCCAAGTTGATCATGGCAAATTTTGACGATGCCTCGCTCATCGAATCCCCTCGCTAACACATGACTGAACCCGGTCGATATGATAACATAATTGGGCTCATCCGGTCGACCAGACCTCTTTTTGTTCCAGGACTACTCAGGTTGTCTAACTATTGGGCCCCACCTTCTCTCCTAGCTTACAAATAGCGGAACCTTCGATAATGCACCCTTTGTATCCTTATCTACTTTCGCCTCTTGACCTTGGCTTTACGACTTTGAAGAATCGAGTGCTGATGGGTTCGATGCACACCGGCTTGGAAGAACAGGCCGACGGCTATGAGCGGATGGCGGCTTTTTTTGGCGAGCGAGCGCGCGGTGGGGTCGGCTTGATCGTCACCGGTGGGATCGCACCCAATCGAGCGGGGTGGGGAGCACCGTTTGCCGGGAAGCTGAGCAATCGCCGCGAAATGCGGCATCATCAAGCCATCCCCACGGCGGTGCATGCTGAGGGTGGTAAAATCTGTCTGCAAATTCTTCATGCAGGACGATACGGATATCACCCACTAGCGGTCGCACCCTCACGCATTAAGTCGCCCATTTCTCCGTTCACACCTTGGGCGCTGACCGGTTGGGGCGTCCGGAGAACGATCGCCGCATTTGCGCGAACCGCCAGCCTGGCCCAGGAGGCAGGGTATGATGGCGTCGAAATCATGGGCAGCGAAGGCTACTTGATCAACCAGTTCATCGCCTCTCGCACAAACAAACGCCGCGATCAGTGGGGAGGTAGCTACGAAAATCGCATTCGCTTTCCCATTGAAATTGTGCGAGCGGTTCGTCAGTCGGTAGGGGCCGACTTTATTATCATCTATCGACTTTCCATGTTGGACTTGGTCGATGAAGGTAGTTCGTGGCAGGAAGTAGAGCAGTTGGCCAGAGCGATCGAGCAGGCCGGAGCGACGATCATCAACACGGGTATAGGTTGGCACGAGGCTCGTGTGCCGACGATTGCTACGATGGTACCTCGCGGCGGTTTCTCGTGGGTTACCCAACGCTTGATGGGCAAAGTCCAGATTCCGCTGATAACGACCAATCGTATTAACACTCCAGAGAAGGCCGAAGAAATTTTGGCCGCTGGTCATGCCAACATGGTCTCGATGGCTCGACCGTTTCTGGCAGACGCAGACTTTGTTCGCAAAGCCGATCAGCAACGGGCCGATGAGATCAACACCTGCATCGCCTGCAACCAGGCCTGTCTGGATCACATCTTCCAGCGCAAAATCGCTAGTTGCCTTGTGAACCCAAGAGCCTGTCACGAAACCGAACTGAACTACATCTCTGCACCTCGACCACAGAAGTTGGCCGTGGTAGGAGCCGGCCCCGCAGGACTGGCGTTTGCCTGTATCGCGGCCAGTCGCAGGCATGAAGTCCATCTGTTTGAAGCGGATGCAGAAATCGGTGGACAGTTCAATATGGCCAAACGCATACCTGGCAAAGAGGAATTTCACGAGACCCTGAGGTATTATCGGAGACAGATCGAACTGACTGGAGTTCGTCTTCATCTGAGTACTCGCGCTACCGAATCGCTGTTGGCAGAAGGTGGCTTTCAACAAGTGGTGATCGCTACAGGTGTGTCCCCTAGGCAGTTCGCGATTCCAGGCAGTGAACATCCCAAAGTGCTCAGCTATATCGACGTTCTGCGCCACAATAAACCTGTTGGGCATCGAGTGGCCATAGTAGGTGCCGGTGGCATCGGATTTGACGTGGCAACTTACCTAAGTCAATCAGGCACACCGACCAGCTTAGATATCCCCGCCTTCATGTCAGAGTGGGGAGTTGATATGGCTTACTCCAAGCCAGGTGCATTGATAAGACCGGAGTCGCATCCAGCGACGCGAAAGATTTATCTCTGTCAGCGATCCAGCGGTAAGCTCGGCGAGCGACTTGCCAAGACAACTGGTTGGATACATCGTAGCGGGTTGAAAAAACACGGCGTCGAAATGCTCTCTGATGTTCAGTATCAACAAGTTGATGATGCGGGTCTGCATGTCACTGTCGCTGGAAGTCCGCGCTTGCTAGAAGTAGATCACGTCATTATCTGTGCCGGCCAAGAGCCTCTGCGAGATCTAATTGATCCGCTCCAGAAGCGCGGCATGAAGGTTCACTTGATTGGCGGAGCCCACGAAGCTCGCGAGCTAGATGCAAAACGCGCCATCGAACAGGCGTCTCGTCTAGCCGCTGCTGTTTGATGGGGCCAATGATAGTATGCCAGTCACCATTGGTCGGCTGAAAATGAAAAAATTTCAACTGGGAGACACAAGAGAAACGGAGGAGTTGTGGATCTGCTGAAAGAAGCGTTGGGAATCGCAAAAGCTCTGGAAGACGCCGGGATACATTACGCATTTTGCGGCGCTATCGCTCTGGCAATTCATGGCTACCCAAGAGCTACGAAGGACATCGATATCTTGATAGCACAAGACGACTTGCAATCTGTCCGCAAAATATTGGCAAGCTTGGCGTATGATTTAGAGGCTGGCATCATTCCTTTCGATTTAGGAACAACCAAAGAACGAAGAATCTTCCGGACTTCCAAGGCAGAGGGAAGGTCATTGATTACCATAGACTTGATGCTTGTTTCTGAAGTTTTCGATCGAATTTGGCAAGATCGTGAGCTATACGAAATAAATGCGATCCAGCTGCAAGTGGTGTCACGCCAAGGCTTGATCGAGATGAAGAAAATAGCTGGCCGAAAACAAGATTGGGCTGATATCGAAGCCCTGGAAAGTACAGAGTCCAATGAATGATTCGAAAAAAACCGTTGCAATTCCACCTTTCAATGACCTCACCAAGAATCGATCGCGAAATTTCGGCAAAAGCATGACAGCCGAGGCAATCCTAGAGCGGCTGCAAACGATGAGTGACCTCAGCCGGTTTTGTCACGAATTAGGACAGGCCAAACGAATCGGAAAAGTAAATGAATTGCTAGAGCATTAGCTTACAACGACGAACCTACTTCGTATTCCAGCTCAGGCTCCTGAACACACTCAGCAGTGAACTCGATGCGCTCGTAAATTTCTTGCATCGATAAAGAACAACCTAAAAACGGAAGATCGATCGTAGCATAAGCGCCCTGGACAGTTTCTCGAAGAAAGCCTTCTTGCGTTAGCCGCATCACGATGGCAATGGGTTGGTGTTGCTCTAGCACGATGTAACACTCCAGCGATGCAATGTTCAGATAGGCAGTCATCTTTTCATCGAGATCGATTTGGCGAGTCGACGGCGAAAGGACTTCGATCACCAAAACTGGACGATCTTGAAATACCGCTGTGAGTTCGTTCGAATCACAGACTACTTGAAGGTCGGGATAATAAAACCTTGTTCCCCCCTGGTATTGAACTCGTAGTTTCATATCGGAATCATAAGGCTGGCATGTCTGCCCTTTGAGCAATTGAATCAATTGGCCTATACAGTTCACTTTGACTCGATTATGCCGGATGGTCGCTCCCGACATGGCACGAATCCATCCGTTAATATACTCGCTTTTGGTGCGAGCCCGTTCTTCTAGCGACAGATACTGATCCACACTGACGAATTCCAAACGTTCGGCACTACTCATCATTTTTCTCCCTTCGGCCCAATGTCCGACCTGCCCGTGGTAATCAAGCGCGAGGGCGAAGGTCAGTACCTGAGGAATTCTTGGTAACCATGCGATTATAGCTTCCTCCACGACTTGCCTCAAGAATCTCCGCTGGCCCCGCGATGCTTGCCTCAACCTGCTTTGCCAAATACAAACTATTTGTCCGACATGATTCGATTGGTGCACTGCAACCAGAGGATTTAACTTGAGTAATTCGCTATCGATCCATAGTAGTCCGCAGGTAACGGGATGGGAGCGAGTGGCCATGGCTATTGAGAAGATTTGGGCACGCTTATTAAAGATCACTTCGGTACTTAACGAAGCTGGAATCCCTTATGCCGTGATTGGCGGCAACGCGGTGGCTGAGTGGGTGGGACGAGTCGACGAAGGCGCTGTCCGGTTTACCAAAGGTGTCGATATACTTCTGCGTCGCGACGACATGCAGCGAGTGATCAACGTAGCACAACAAGCCGGTTTTTATTATGCCGAAACGTTTGGCGTGCCAATGTTTCTGGATGGACCCGATGCGCTGCCCAGTTCTACGAGGTTGGAAGTAATTGATCGGTGCATTGATAGACTCGCTGACGGGCGGTGGGGAGCCAAGCGGTCAGGTCGGGAAGTGGAGGTAGGCCGACGCGACGCATGACTCCAGCGACACGATACTGTAGGCCACTGTCGGTGACATAGTCGGCCAAAAATCGCTCTTGCGCAAAGCGTGGAATCAAGACGACCAAGCGTTCTTCCTGTGTACGCAGGATGCGATTGGCGGAAGACTGAATGCGGTGGACGTCTAACTGATCGAGCAGTTGGTAGTAGTGATCGAGCAGCTTGGGATCGTCCTGGATCAATGCGGCGTCCAGTAACAGTTCGACTAAGATATGGCCTAAAAAACCGGCTTGATGTCCACCGCCGAGTGGCAGTTGCTGGCGAAGTTCCACTGCGAACTGAGTACTCAGTTCTACGAACGTGACTTGAGCGTGAAACCAGAGATCGTCGTCATGATGCTGAACAACCCCGGCGGCCAGTTCTGCAACGTCGGGGTCGCTGTCCGCAAGCAACGGTTGTGCAAGATGTCTACGCGGCTTGTTTTTTCGATCGACCACATTCATCCAATCAGGCAGCGCAGTGCCCGCGACGAATTGCGGCCGATCGAGAAAGCGATAGGCGTGCGCCAGATAGTTCACTACACGTTTTTCCAGGCTCTTTGAGATGCGCTGGCTAGCACGGCATCACAAACCTTTTGCGTTTCTAAAGCATCTCGGAAAGTGGGATGAGCTGGTTTGCCGGTATCCAGACCAATCAAGAAGTCGGCGACTTGGTGAGTAAACGAATGCTCGTAACCGATCTGCAAGCCGGGTACCCACCAGTTGCCCATGTAAGGTTGGTCTCCATCGGTCACATGCACGCTGCGCCAGCCCCGGACGATCGACTCATCCTTGTGGTCAAAGTACTGCAGGCGATGAAGGTCATGCAAGTCCCAGCGCAAGCTGGCATGTTCACCATTGACTTCCAATGTGTAAAGCGCTTTGTGGCCGCGCGCGTATCGTGTCGATTCAAAAAGTCCTAACGAACCATTGGCAAAGTGACATAGAAACGCGCAGGCATCGTCGATACCAACCGCCTGCTTCTTGCCAGTCTCGGAATGCACTCGCTCTTTAACAAAGGTTTCTGTCATGGCAGAAACGTCGGTGATCGAGCCGTTAAGCCAAATAGCGGTGTCGATGCAGTGCGCAAGAAGGTCGCCCGTTACACCGCTGCCAGCGGCTCCAACGTCCAATCGCCAAGTGCCGGTGCCACCTTGCGGAACATCGGCGCTGATGGTCCAGTCTTGTAGGAAGTTAGCTCGATAGTGGAAGATCTTTCCTAGCTTCCCAGAATCGATGATCTGCTTAGCCAAGGTCACGGCGGGAACGCGGCGGTAGTTGTACCAAACCATGTTCGGCACACCGGCCGCTTCAACCGCGCGGCACATCTCTTCACCTTCAGCCGCATTCATCGACAACGGCTTTTCGCACAGGATCATCTTGCCTGCCTTGGCAGCGGCAATAGCGATCTCTTTGTGCAAATTGTTAGGCGTGCAGATGTCCACCGCGTCGATGTCATTTCGCTCGATCAGCTTTCGCCAGTCGGTCTCGATTGAATGGTAGCCCCAGTTGTCGGCAAAGGACTTGACCTTTTCAGCGTTGCGAGCACAGATGGCTTGCAGCACGGGGCGATGTTGGCTTTGGAAAAATTTTGCGGCTTGCAGGTAGGCAGTTGAGTGTGTCTTGCCCATGAAGCCATAGCCGATCATGCCGATGCGGAGTTCTTTCATGTGAGTTCAACCTGTTCGAAGTTGTAGCTACCTTCGCCAGAAGGTGGAGCCTGAGAATTGAAATATGAAATACGAAATGTGAAATATGAAATTTAAGATTTCACATTTAAGATTTAAGATTTAAGATTTGAATACCCTTGGTGGGCTACGGTGCCACCTAAGAAAATTTGTGTTAGCTCCAACCGTGGGCGGCGCGAACCTTTAGCATGACCTCCAGGATGGTGTTCCACGTGGAGGCCGTTTCCAGTGTTGCGTTGGGGAACATGCAGCCGTCCCAGCATAGATGCTTGATGCCTCGCTGCTGCGCGTCCTTAAGCCAGTAACCGGCGCAGCGAACAATGTCCAGTTTTCCGTTGGGATCATCGGCTGGGCAGTGCTTGCCCGTCTTATCATGCGAGCCAGCCCCATGCACCTGACCATCATTCTGAGCGACGTGGAAGTCAATGGTCCATGGCCGCAGCTTGTCGGTCATCTGTTCGTAGGCTGCATAGAACTGGTCGGTTGTATAGCCTTCTTTTAATAAAGCGCATTCGGGCGCATTGTAGCCCATCAGGTACAGGTAGGTGTGCGCTAAGTCCGCTTGGAAGCCCAGAGTTTCGGGCATACCCACCTCTTCAAGCAGATTTAGCATGTCGCGCCAACTGTGCATCCCGGCCCAGCAGATCTCACCTTCAGCGGCTAACCGTTCACCGTGATCGGCGGCTATCAACGCGGCCTGACGGAAGGTCTGCGCGATGGTGGTCGTATTGGCCTTGGCATCAGCTCGCCATTTTTCCACTCCGAACTCAGCCGAATCGATGCGGATCACACCGTATTTGCGGACACCGTGTTCGTTGAATACTTTGGCAATACGGCAAGCGGTGCGAACTGCATCCAGAAATTTTTCGCGAGCGGCTGCATCGCCCATAGCCGAATCGCCCACGGTGCCTGGCCACACCGGAGCGACCAACGAGCCAACAGCAAAGCCTTTGGATTGAATCAAGTCGGCGATCTTGCGAAGTTCAGCATCCGAGGCATTGGGATCGGTGTGCGGATGAAAAAGGAAGTAGTCGATTCCATCAAATTTTTGGCCGTTGACATTAGCGGCAGCGGTCAAGTCCAACATGCGTTCCAGGCTAATTGGCGGTTCTTGGCCAGGGTCAGTCCCTTTGCCAACTAAACCTGGCCACATGGCGTTGTGAAGTTTTGGCGATGTAAAGCTCATCGAAATCGGCTCCCATAGGGCGCGAGGTGGGCTAACGTAAAACGATTGTCCTCAATCGCTCTTGCTAGTGATAGAAAATAAACTACTGTAAAACTACTGCTTGTAAGCAATTCAGGGAAATTGCTCTACATTGGTTGGGTTGCTCTACTTTTGATTTTGCCATGCACCGTTAGCAGGCAGGTCCTTGTGAGTGTCGGGGCCAAAGTACCGCAGGCCTACCAGCGGTTCGCTGCCTGTGTTCTCAATTTCCACGCCGCCGATAGCCGCTTCGTAGCTGATGAAGACTTCGTCTTCCGTGTTTTCTCCAAAATGGATCATGGCTGGAGTCTGCAGTGCTAACTTGCCCATGCGACCTTTGCCTTGCACAGTGATCCAACCGCTGGCACCAGGGTCTTTCAAAGTACACTTGGCACCTGGCAGGACAGTCAATTCTTTAGCGCTGAACAGTTGTTGACCTTCAATCGTACCATAGACAATCCATTTGTCAGTGAACCCTGGTCCGCTCCGCTGGGTGTCGACGATAGGTTCGATGTAGTTGCTGTCCTTGAAATGGGTGTCGACGTTTTTATCCCAATCCAATTGACCGATAATAAAATCTAGGTCCTGGTGCTTGTCGGCTGGCATATCTTTGACTAAAAGTGACCAGGGGACGTACCTGCCTTCGACAATCGACTGGAACATACCGAAGACGTCGGAACCCCACTGAGGTTCGTAGGTGCAAAGCGAACCAGGCGCATGAAGCACTCCTGGAGGAATCAGCCAGCCCGTACCGCGTTTCAGTCGGTATGCGCGGGACAAGTCCAGTATTCCGTTGTCGCCTTGGTTCCAATTCTCAAGGCACTTGCGCAGTTGATCTTTACTGGTGCCAGGCTCTAGCCCCATAAAGGTGTAGCAAAAATTGTTATCGACATTGTTATACTGAGGTGGAAAATAGTAGCTTTCGGGCTTGCCTTCTTGGCCCACCAGAGCAGCGTCCTCGAACGACTGGTGCATGTGATGAGGAATAGGCCCCATGTTGTCGAAGAACTTGGAATAGACCGGCCAACGACTGTATTTCGAGAAAGTCGACTTGCCCACGATGCGATCACCGGCCTCGGCCACCGCGTCGCGCAATAAAAATTTCTTGCCTTCAAACAGACAGAAGCTCAGTCCCTCGTGCCAGACTCGCCCTTCATTCGCCGCCTGCGTAGTGCTGCCAAACCAACGCTCGTCGATCCCGCCGCGATTGGCTCCGAAGGCGTACAGATCGGCAGGATTGAGTTTAATGCGACGACCTGGATGTAAAAAACTGCGTGGAACCCAAGTAGGGGTCAGTCGCAATAACCCTTGGCCAGCATCCAGAGCTGAGCTGAGAATTTTCGACACGTTGTCAGATTGGACTAGGCCAGCGTCAAGTTTAGCGGTTGTCATGTTCAGATGAGTCGTCAAAGAATGGGTGGTTCTTGCCCCGAATTGGCTGTACAGTGTTTTATTCCCAACCGCCATTCGTTACAAGTAAGGGACTGTGTTTTTCAGGCCCGTGGCGTGCTATTGCTTTTGTATCTAACATTAGGTCTATAATGCCCAACAAAATTCCTGTGGTCGAATGCGAAAATCCGGACAATCTGCCAGAGAAGTTGCCTGTCCAAGTGGGGGATTTTCGAGT
>DAIRSD010000022.1:0-4891 GCA_036804625.1 Aureliella sp.
CAACCTGCCTCCGAACGTGATCTATCCAGAGTCCTTTGCGCAGAGGGCGGCCGAAGTTGCCCAGGCCAATCAATTGGAGATCGAGATTTGGGACGAACTGAAACTTCGGCGCGAGCGCTGCGACTCGCTATTGGCTGTGGCTGCCGGATCCAGCCGTCCACCGCGGTTGGTCGTGCTACGTTATCCCGGCAAGAAGAAGGTTAAGCCACTGGTCTTGGTTGGTAAGGGAGTGACCTTTGACAGCGGCGGCCTGTCGATCAAACCCTCCGACAGCATGTTGACAATGAAATGCGACATGGCCGGAGCGGCTACCGTGCTGGGGACACTGCAGGCCGCCGCTCGATTGCAATTAGAACATCCTGTAGTGGGTCTAGTTGGGCTGGTTGAAAACATGATCGGAGGTTCCTGCTACCGACTGGGCGATATCTTGACCGCTAGAAGTGGAAAGACCATCGAAGTCCACAACACGGACGCCGAAGGCAGATTGGTTCTAGCCGATGTATTGGACGTGGCCCTGCAAGAGCAGCCGCAAAGTCTGATCGACTTGGCCACACTGACCGGGGCCTGCATGGTCGCCCTGGGGACAGACATCGCTGGATTGATGTCAAATGATGCCGCACTTCAGGGGAAGCTGCAACTTGCTGCCGAGCGGGCTGGGGAAGAGGTCTGGCCGTTGCCTATGAGCGATCATTTTTCGGAGCAAATCCGAGGCAAAGTTGCCGACTTGAAAAACGTTGGCGAAGGACGCTGGGCAGGAGCCATCACGGCGGCTAAATTTCTGCAAGAATTCGTGGGGAAAACTCCTTGGGTTCACGTGGATATCGCTGGCCCGGCCTTTTTCGATTCCGCAAAAGCCTTCCAAGATGCTGGCGGAACGGCAGTCATGCTCCGAAGTCTAATCACACTGATCGAAGCCATGGGGGCCAGCGCCAGGTAAAGTTGCTGAGGTTTGCCCCTTTCGCAGCCAAATCATGGTCGCCGTCACTTGATTTAGGCGTTGACGATCCACCCATCGGGTCGATATGCTCACGGGTCTTGAGATTGCGCCAGAAACTGTTCAGGCGTACACTGTTTCATTCCCAAACTGCCAAGCAGCCCGAAGGCCAGGAAACGCTGGTCTGTGTGTTGCAGTTACCTCCGAAACCATTCGATCGATCTCTGGACCGGTTGGATGCAGGAAGTTGACTGCTTCAAGAAGCACATTGGCGAGCAGGCAAAAATCGAGAAAGGTTGATGTGACGATGGAAAGTGAGTTTGTAAAAAAGCTGATCGAAGCGGGTGTACACTTTGGACACCGCGTAAGTCGATGGAATCCGAAAATGAAGCCGTACATTTACGGCATCAAGAATTCCATTCACATTCTGGACATTCGCGAGACGCTACGAGGTCTGCTGCGAGCCAAGAAGTATCTCAATCAAGTGGCCGCTGGCGGCAGCTTGGTGCTGTTTGTGGGCACGAAGCGACAAGCTACGGAAGCTGTTCAGAAGCAGGCCGAGCGTTGTGGGATGCCATTTGTATCGGAGCGATGGCTGGGAGGAGCCTTGACAAACTTTCGCACGATTCGTTCGCGGATGGGGCGATTGGAGGAACTGGAAGCGATCATCAATTCGGAACAGATCAACGGCTTCTCAAAAAAGATGCAGTCTTCGCTAAATCGCGAATACCGCAAGATTTATCGTAACTTGAACGGTTTGCGAACGATGAACCGATTGCCGGAATGTTTGGTGATCGTCGATCCATCGAAAGAAAAAAATGCCATTCGCGAAGCACGCCGATTGGGAATCACAACACTGGCTTTAATTGACACCGATTCCGATCCCGAGTTGGTCGACTTGCCAATTCCTGGCAACGACGACGGGATTCGTTCGATCGAGCTACTGTTAAGCCAGTTGGCAGATGCGATTTTGGCCGGCAAGGCCCAGAATCCAGACCTACAAAAGAGCGCTTCGGCGGAGGCGTCTTCCCAACTGCAAACTGCGGCACAAGCCTAGTTTTTCGCAGGAAGGTTCTTTGTTTCAAAAACAGCATCTGAAAGCCAAGTCGTATGGATGGCTTGGCTGCGACTTGCTCAATCCCCTTTTAGACATTTAGTGATTTGGTAGAGAGAAAATTATGACCACGATTTCAGCCAGTGACGTTGCCGAACTTCGCAAGCAGACGGGAGCCGGCTTAATGGATTGCAAGAAGGCCCTTCAGGAGTCCAATGGAGACTACGAGGGAGCGCTTGATTATTTGCGCAAGAAGGGCCAAAAGGTGGCCGAGAAGCGAGCCGACCGACAGGCTAGTGAAGGCGTGGTGGTTTGTCATGTCAATCAAGCGGGCAACGTGGGCACGGTACTAGCTCTGAGCTGCGAAACGGACTTTGTGGCAAAAAATGAAGGTTTCATCGAATTGGCCAATCGGCTGCTGAAGCTGGCCGTAGACAATAATGTGGAAACTCCCGAGCAACTGGGCGAACTGACCATGGACGGCATGACGGTCAGCGAGCGACTGGTTGATCAGACCGGAAAGACGGGTGAAAAAACGGTTGTATCGGCTTTGTATCGTCTGGCTGGAGAAAAGCTTGCATCGTATATTCACGCCGGCAGCAAGATCGGTGTTTTAGTATCTTACAAAGATGCCGGAAAGGCTGGCGGCGCCGAGTTCTTCCGTGGGATTGCCATGCACATCGCTGCCATGAAGCCGTCCATCATGAACTATACTCAATTCGACATGGATTTTGTCACTAAAGAAACGGAAGCGATTCGCAGCCAAATCCAGGTGGAAAACGAAGATCGACAGCGATTGGGCAAGCCACTGCTGACGGTTCCACAGTACGTCAGTCGACTGCAGTTGACTCCCGAAGTGATGAAGGCCGCCGAAGACGCAATCAAAGCTGAACTCAAGGCTGAAGGCAAGCCAGAAAAGATCTGGGATCGTATCCTGCCGGGTAAATTAGACCGCTTCGTTGCAGACAACACCAAGCTTGACCAGGATCGATGTTTGCTCAATCAAGTCTACGCCTTGGATGACACCAAGTCCGTGGAGGCGGCCATCAAGAGCTTTGCAGACGGAGCAGAGGTTGTGGCTTACCATCGTGTTGCCGTCGGTTAATTCGATCCTGCTTGGTTGATACCATCCTGTCTAGTCTTGCTAAAAAGTTGACTCTATGTCTGATGCGACTACCAGCCCCGTGTATCGTCGAGTGATACTGAAACTATCCGGCGAAAGCTTATGCCGCGCTGGTGAGCGTGGCATCAACATGGAAGAGGCTGCGACGATTGCTGGGCAGGTCAAGCAAGCTCATGACCTTGGGTGTCAAATAGGATTGGTAGTTGGTGGCGGCAACATTTTGCGAGGCGCGCAGTTCAAGACTTCTTCTGGATCAAACATCGAAGAGGCGACGGCTCACTACATGGGCATGCTGGCAACAGTCATCAATGCTTTAGCCTTGCAGGCTGCTTTAGAAGCGATTGGCTGTATGACTCGTGTCATGTCTGCCATCCGCATGGACGGAGTCTGTGAGCCATTTATTCGGCGGCGAGCCATTCGCCACATGGAGAAGGGACGTATCGTCGTATTGGCCGCCGGTACGGGCAGCCCGTTTGTCACAACCGACACAGCGGCTACGCAGCGAGCTCTGGAGCTTGGGGCAGACATCGTTCTAAAAGCTACCCGTGTCGATGGGGTGTATAGCGAAGACCCCGAGAAAAATCCTCACGCCATCTTACATCGCGAACTGGACTACGACACGGTGATCCAACAGAACCTTAAGGTTATGGATGGAACAGCCATTCTGCAGTGTCGTGACCACAATCTGCCCATCCTTGTGTTCAACTTCAAGAAAGAGGGCAACATAGTCAAAGCGGTCAGTGGTGCGCGAGTGGGAACGCGAGTTGGAGCGACACTTGGCCCCATTGGCTGAAGTTCATGTTGATAGTTGTGCATTAGTTCACCAAAAGCAGATTCACCCACTCAGCAAAGGAGTTTCACTATGAGCAGCGACGAAGTAATGCTGGACGCTGAAGAGCGGATGGAAAAGGCGATTGCTGTGCTGAAATCAGCGCTTAATGGTATTCGTACCGGTCGCGCCAACCCAGGCCTAGTCGACAGCGTTCGCGTGGAGGTCTATGGTTCCCAAAGCCCCCTGAAGCAATTAGCATCGATTGGGGCCCCAGAACCCAATCAACTTGTCATTCGACCTTATGATGTCAGTACGATTAAGGACATCGAAAAAGCTATTGTTGCAAGCGACTTGGGACTGAATCCGCAAAGCGATGGTAAGATCATCCGCATCAATATTCCAGCTCTGAGCATGGACGTGCGCAAGAAGCTTGTGGCGCGCATTAAAGAGTTGTCGGAAGAGGCCAAAATCGCGGTGCGCAGTATTCGCCGTGATGCCAACAAACTGATCGAGACCGCTGAGAAAGACAAAGAAATCAGTGAAGACGATCGCGATCGTTTAAAGGATGAGATTCAGGAACTAACCAAAAAGTTCGAGGGGCAAGCCACTGATTTAGCCAAGGCCCGCGAAACGGATGTCATGGAAGAGAAAGCTGGCGCAAGCTGCTATGGGATGGCCTGATGGTGTTTGGCCTAGTTGGCGTGCTTGATACTGCAAGGAATACGCGCATCGACGGATGCGATCTGCGGCTCGGGTCGCTGACGTTCCGCCGGATTTCGCGGACGCTTATGTTTCTTCTCTGCCTATTCCACCGATTTCAGGGGATTTGGGCCAGGCAAACCACCGCAAATTTGGTATAATCCGGCCCAACCTTTTGTGGCATTCTGCCTGGCTTTCGCCAGCCTATAGCCCTGCTGATCCAGACTCGCCTAACGGTTGTTTTTGGAGTCTCCCAGTTCGGCTCGCCACCCATACCTTTTGATTTGTTTATGCGAAATCAATGGCTAC
>DAIRSD010000022.1:4901-19455 GCA_036804625.1 Aureliella sp.
CCAACGAAAACGAATCGAATCCCGCGCCCGACGAAGAAATAACCTTGGCCAGCGGTTCCGGCTACGACGCCGATTCGCTGAAGCACTTGAGCGATATCGAGCACGTCCGAGCCAGACCGTCGATGTACATTGGCGACACGACGCTCAAGGGATTGCATCATCTAGTCTACGAAGTGGTGGATAATTCGATCGACGAAGTGATGGCCGGCTATGCCAAGTCCGTGACCATTCAGATCAATCAAGATGGCTCGGTTACCGTCGAGGACGATGGTCGTGGTATTCCTGTGGCAAGACACGCTCAGTTGAGCGAACAGATGCAGCGCGATGTTAGCACGCTGGAAGGCGTGATGACGGTGCTGAAGTTTGGTGGTAAGTTCGAGAAGAAAGCCTATCAGACCTCGGGTGGATTGCACGGTGTGGGCGTAACCGTCGTAAACTTCCTGTCTGCCTGGTGCGAAGTTGAGGTATACCGCGAAGGCCATGTGTGGACTCAAAGTTATGAACGGGGCATAGCGACAGGCCAAGTCGCCAAGGGGCATGCGACGACCAAGATCGGTACCAAGACGACCTTTAAGCCGGACGGTAGCATCTTTCCAAATACCAAGTACAACTTCGATACGCTCTACAAGCGACTGCAAGAACTAGCCTTCTTGAATAGCGGTGTACTTATTCGTTTTACCGTCGAGCGAATTGGTGAATCAGACGTGTTCTTCTACGAACGTGGCATCGTCGAATTTGTCGAACACCTGAACCGAGCTAGCGACGCGATTCACCCCGATGTGCTTTTGATTGAAGGCGAACGTGAGGGAGTAGGCTACCAGGTTGCCATGCAGTATTCTACCGAGTACACCGAGAACGTTCAGTCTTACGTGAACAATATTCATACGATTGAAGGTGGTACCCACGTATCAGGATTTCGTTCTGCGCTAACGCGGGCGCTAAACGCTTATGGCAAGAAAGAAAATCTGCTGGAGAACCTAGTTCCCTCTGGGGAAGATTTTCGCGAAGGTTTAACCGCCGTCATCAGCATACGAGTGGCCCACCCTCAGTTTGAAGGACAAACCAAGACCAAGCTAGGTAATGGCGAAGTGGAAGGCATCATCAATGCGGCGGTTGGCGAAGCGTTGCAAGTTTACTTGGAGGAAAACCCGAAGAGTGCAAAGGCCATCGTCAAGAAAGGTTTGATCGCCTGCGAGGCGCGTGAGGCAGCTCGTAAGGCCAAGGAGTTGCTTCGACAACGCAAGAATGCGCTCAGCGGCGGCGGCCTGCCGGGCAAGCTACGCGACTGCATCAGCAACAAGATGGAAGAATGTGAAATCTACTTGGTGGAAGGTGATTCTGCAGGCGGTAGCGCTGAAGGCGGGCGATTTCGCGAGTTTCAAGCCATTTTGCCCCTGCGTGGTAAGATCATCAACGCTTACAAGAGTCGCGAAGACAAGGTGCTGGCCAACGAAGAAATCAAATCGATGATCCAGGCCATTGGTTGCGGAATCGGTACCGATCAAGATATCGCCAAGCGCCGCTACAACAAGGTCATCATCATGACTGACGCCGATGTAGATGGTTCCCATATTCGAACTCTGCTGCTGTGTTTCTTCTATCGTCAAATGTATCACTTGGTAGCCGGTGGTCATGTCTACTTGGCTCAGCCCCCCTTGTACCGCGTAGTTCGTGGTAAGTCTCGTTACTACGTCCAGTCCGACGATCAAATGAAGACACAGTTGCTCGAGCGAGGTCTTACGGACTGCTGCTTGGAGACCGAAGCTGGGGTTCGAGTTGAAGGCCCGCAGATGCGAAGACTGTGTGAAACATTGGCGAGCATGGAAGACGCACTGATCGCGTTGGAGCGGCGCGGCAGCAACCTGAGGGCACATGCACAGCGCATGGATGCTGAAACCAAGCGATTGCCGTTCTTTTTGCTGACGGTCGGCAAGGACACTTTTTGGTTCCACGGCCGCGAAGCGCTGGATACCCATATTCAGCAAAATAAGATCTTATTAGATGGCCAGGGCAAAGATGGCACGGTAGACACCAACGCTGATTGTGTCTTGGCTCACTACGTCGAATTGCATGAGGTCAAGTCGATCAATTCTGGCCTGAAGGAACTAGCCGAACTTGGGTTTGGAGTCCAGGACTTGATTCCTGAACAACGAACTGGAAGCACTGAGTCCAAATTCCATCTCCATCGCGAGGAAAACCGCATTGGCATCGACGACCTACGTTCGCTGCTTCCCGCTGTGCGCAGTGCCGGTGAACGCGGTATGCAGCTAACCCGCTTTAAGGGGCTAGGCGAAATGAATCCAGAAGAGCTACGTGAAACAACGCTGGATCGTGACAACCGAACACTTGTCAAGGTGACGCTGACCGATGCCGCAGCCGCAGATGAAATGTTCCGAGTGCTGATGGGCGACAAAGTGGAACCTAGGCGCCAGTTCATCGAGAAACATGCCTTGGAAGTGCGCAATCTGGACGTTTGATGGATTCAAAATAAACGGCAGTCAGCCTGATGGCCAACTGCCGTTAGTGGAGAGCTGGCTAGCGAAGGTCGCCAGCCAGCAGAAGGTTTTCCATTCTTATTCTGGAACTTCGATGTGTTCTATAGCGGCCGCTTCTCGCAGCTTGCTTAGTGCTCGAGACTCAATCTGTCGAATACGCTCTTTGGTCACACCCAATTCCGCGCCCACCTCTTTCAAGGTTAGTGGTTCAGCCAGATGATTCAGGCCGAAACGTCGGATGATGATCTGCTGCTCACGATAGTCCAAGCTATTCAAAATGCGATTGATTTGCATCACACGCTGCTTCTGAGCCGCCTCTTCGGCAACGTGGTCGCATCGAGTATCCTCGCGCATATCAAACACCTCTTCGCCGGTTGTCCGGAAGCGATCTTTGTGCTTGAATTCGTCCGGAATAGATCTCGCAAAATTCTTCATGATCGCCCAGCTTGCGTAAGTGCTGAACTTGTTGCCACGCGAGAAGTCGAACTTCTCTGCAGCACGGAACAAGGACATGTTGCCATCGCTTACTAGTCCAAAGAAATCATCGGTACTTTGCGTGTGCCGCTTGGCGATGGAGACAACCAGACGAAGATTCGCCTGAACAATCTGATTCTTCACTTCTACCGATTGACGGTACAAGTGTTCGATCTGATCCATCACGGCTACGCTAGGCTCAGACACCTTCAATGTCTCGCGCAGCCGGCTAGCACGCGCCTTCAGGTAGTTCATTTTGCGAAACAGATGGTATTCCTGCTCTCGCGTCAACAACTGCACGTCGTACAGCGATGCCAAGTAGGTCGGTAGCCCCGAAGGCGCACGAACCTTGCGTGGTGGAATCATCGCTTCCGGCAAGTCGCTCAGGATCTCCTCTTCCAGTTTAGTTGAGGGGCGCTTGAAACTTGCATTGTCGATATAGTCCAAAGGCAACTGCATGATTCCCAGAGCCCGCTGCTCGTTCACAATGCGTACAATGGCACTGCGACTGCGCGAATACTGGCGAGCCAACTGGCCAATTCCTGTTCCGCGTTGATATTGGCTATAGATGGCCACCTTGTCACCATCGGATAAAGCCTGTCGAGCGTCTGGGAAGACAGCTTGCTCGGGGTTGGCCTTGTCATGGTTCTTCAGCGTATAGCGAATCGTTTCCACGCTTCGATTCAGCGCGGCGGCAACTTGTCGGGACACCTCAGACAAATTAGCCCCGGTTGCAGCGATGTTTCGAGCCCGTTGAATCACTTCGGCTCGTTCGTCGTCTGACAGTTGGCTGAATCGCTCGCCACGCAGCACTCGCTGACGATTCTTCGCAACAAAGCGCTCAACACTGCTGTGCAAAAAGCCTACTCGCTTTCGACCTTCGGACACAAACCGACGGCTAACCAAACCCTGATCCCGCCATCGCGAAATGGTCTTGGTCGAGACGTTAAACATGCGGCTCAAGTCTTCCACCGAATGCACTGGCTCTTTGGCTTCTTCGACTGATAAATTCAGCGAATCGGTCACATCTTCTACGAACAGTCGCAGGTCATGCGCGGCATCTTCTCCGGCCACCATCCGTCGAGCGTTCTCGTCTGGCCGGAAGTCGGTGACTCGAAAATAGATAAACTCATACGGATACTCCCGCCCCAGATCCAACTCGCTCAATAGTCGCTCTGCCCGCTCGGCTTGTTCCAGCCGATGGTTTTTGGGGGCGTACTTGACCTGTTGGTCGCGAAGCTCACGAATCAATACTACTCGATAATCCTGGTGCATTTGAATCAACCTTTCCCTGCTTGCGGGTGGATGCCTTCCCTTCCATGCGGTTTCCGACCGCTAACATCCGCCCACGGCTGGGCACGAGCCTCATCCTAAGACTCAAAAAACAAACGCTAGGTCTCATTAGTTCAAACTAATCAAGACTCTTCAAACCGACCGTGCAAATAAGAAGTGCGACAAATAACAGGATTGTCCGCATTCAAATCCGCAAATTTTGTTGCCTCTGTTTGCTAGTTGTTGCTTGAGCATTAAGTTCATTACGCAACTGACCAGCAGATCGTTCGCCACTTAGCGTCAGGAAAACGAGGCTCCTTTTCCTGACTACACCACAAGTCGCCGATACTTCCTTTTGTAACTGCAAAAGAAGTACCGCAATCCGACTTTGTTGGCTCAAGCAAACACTTGTTCGCAAAACTAAGTGTCTAAATGCCTATCCTATAGACGCTTATGTCAACGAAAATGATACGTGTCTTGAGCCGATCTCCTTTCGAAAAAAGCGAAATTTATTCAAAACATTGCAAATTTGACATGAATCGTCTCACAATGAGACATCCATTTGATCCGTGTGATGATCTAAATGACTTCAGTTTGCGAGTTGGAAGTTCTGGGTTGTATAAATGGGTAGTATTCACAAACTTGGAAAAGTTGGTCGTTTGTATCGCATACGGCTAGCTATTCTGGTCGCGGTAGGGCGGCTTTGCCGAAGGGTAATCTCAGGGAATGCTCCCGCGTAAGCCACTGCCCGAGGTAGTTGCTGCCATGTCAGCAGCTTCCAACCGGGGACACAGCTTCCAACCGGGGACACACCACTCCGCTGGACTACCTTTCAGCCAGGGACATACCACACCTATGGACACAATCCACCAGTCGGGGACAGACATTCAGGGCGGGGGGCATGCTAGCAAAAAGGACTTGCTGGCGTCTAGTCCGACTTCAGCATGTTCTCAGTCCGAAACGGTACCAAGGAAAACGACTATGAATCTCAGTTACACGCCACCCATTCATTCGATCAAGACCCTAGACAGGCTCAGTCGCCGTCAGGTTCTCTGCTGGGCATTGGCGACCACCGCTGCTATCCAGACGGTTTCTGGCAGAGCCGCATCTCCCAGCTCACGACGCTTACAACAGCCGATCGGCATCGCGCAACTGGAGACCCGAACTAAGGTTGAACTGGAAATCGACGGACAATTGCGGATCAAGAGCAAGCCAGCCGATGCTCGACAAGAAGCAAGCTCTGCTGAGCTAAAGGCTAAGGCATCTCACGACTTCTACGAAATTGTGGCTTTTCAGAGGAACCAGCAGTCTGCGGCGGCTCGCAAGTATCTAACTGCCAAGCTGGAGAACTGGGTCGCCGGCAAGGAGATTCGGCATAGCCTGCGAACAGACTGCGATCAAATCCGAGTACTTGAACGAGACGGTGTGTGGGAACAATACTGCCCTGACCAGCCACTGGAGCGGCGCGAGGTCGAACTACTTAGGACGCCAATCAATACCATGATGCTTGAGCGACTGCTGCCTCTGGAGCCAGCGCGTACCGATTCCCAGTGGACCGTATCCGAAGATGATGCTAGGCATTTATTCAATTTGGATGCTGTGTTCCGGTCCAACCTTTCAGTCAAAGTTCTTAGTATCGAGAAAGGCATGGTGAAGCTTGAGATCCATGGTACTGTCGAAGGTACCGCAAATAGCGTGCCCACTCAGCTTAACATTCGCGGTTCAGCGCACGCCGGACTTGGCTCACAGTGCGCGATGGTTCAATGGTTGGGAGTTTCTATTCAAGAACACCGCGACATCAGTCACATGGAGCCTGGTTACAGCGTAACGGCTAGACTTCAGGTCTTGCGTCGTGAGGAGCCAGGCAAAGTTCAGGTAGAAGCCAACGAACTATTGGACTTGGCCAAGAGTGATGATCCTACCCGCTGGTTAGTTCGTCTGGAATCTCAGCAGGGTCGCTTCGCCACCTACGTGGATCGAAAGTGGTTCACTTATGTCGACGGCGGGGAGGACTCGGTCCTGCGCATGGTTGAGAACAATCAAGTCTTGGCGCAATGCAATTTAGCTAGACTTCCAAACTTGGCAGCCGGATCACAATTGACCTTGGAAGGCATGCAAGCCGACATTCGAAAGGCATTGGGAGAGCGGTTTGGGGAGATCGTCGAGTCAACTGAAAAGGTTACGTCGAATCAACTGCGTCTACTGCGAACCGAAGTATCCGGCACTCAGGAACAAATTCCGTTGCGGTGGATCTACGCGCATCTCTCGGACGACTCAGGCCGTCGGATAGCTTTGGTTTACACCATGGAAGCCAGTCAAGCCGAGAAAATTGCCGACAGCGAACTGCAAATGCTCGACAGCATTCAGTTTCTGGCAACTCCCGTTGAACCATCAACTTCCGAACCAGCTCAGGTTTCGGCCAATCCGCTTCAGCCAGCCTCGCGTTGATACTTCGGCTTACAACCAACCACGTCGGATTTTGGTAACTTCCTGGCTAATCAAGACCAACCAGTCGTCTGGACTGGCAAGCGAAGTTGGCTGCGTCTGTGCCGCTTCGCCCTCGCCGCCATCGGTGCGATTGTTCAAATGGTTGATAACCAGTAATGCGTCCAGCGCTGTTACTCGCCCGTCGCCGTTGACATCTAGATATGGCGGTGGATTCAGATTGCTTTCTGATAACCGCGTTGGCTGTCCCGAGTTCAGGTAGTTGATAATCTCCAAGGCGTCCATCGCTGTGACCCTGCCGTTACCGTTGACATCCACGTTCTGCGATTGGTTTTGCCAAGGACTTGTGATTATCTCCAGAGTGACCAACGCTTCATTACTGAGCAGACCTTCAACATCACGAACCGTATAACTAAGACTAACGGTACCTACAAAGCCCGGTGCAGGCGTGTATCGAAGTAAGCCCTCGCTGGTAATTTCCGCACTGCCAGCCGTCGGAAGTCTGGTAATGACGATACTTGCGGGATCTAACTGAGAATCCACATCATGGTCGTTCGCTAACAAATCGTGTGTTTGTGCGAAATTGGTCAGCACCGACATTTGATCATCAACGGCTACCGGAGGATCGTTCACGCCACTGACAAGAATCACGACAGTGGCAACGTTGCTTTGATCGTTCGATTGATCGCGAAGAACGTAGGTAAACGTATCCTGCAAGGTTTCCCCTATTTGCAAACTGTCAATTGCCTGGACATCCGCAGGATCGTAAGTGAAAGACCCGTCTTCCTGAACGTCCACCCTGGCACCCAAAGAACTTTGCCGCACGCTGGCTATGACTGATATCAGATCGCCGGGTAGATCCGGGTCGGTATCATTTTCCAATAGGCCAGGCCCGGCCACTGTCAGCACTGAATTCTCATCTGACTCGTATTGGTCATCCAAGGCGACAGGCGGATTGTTTGTTGGCTGGATGGTAATGGTCATTGTTGCCGGGACCGAATCGTTGTCATGCGGCGATCCAGACGGACCGTTGTCTACAGCTCGGACTGTCACAACAGCGGTGCCAACGGCATCCACCGCTGGCGTGAAACTCAGCACTCCGCTACCGCTAACCTCGGGTGGCACATCAAACAATTCAGGTCGATTTACAAAAATGACAAACTCAACCGTCTGACTCAGCTCGTCCAGCGCTCGCTGCGGATCGGCCAACAACCCGGCAGCCGCCGCGATATTGGTAGCCCAAGGTTGAGAATAAGGACCACTGTTTTTAGCGACCTGAACGTCGTCGCCAGCATCAAATACAGGCGGGTCATTGATGGCAGCAGCTTGCAGCGTAAGCGTATTCTCTACCGTCTCTCCCGCCAGATCGCGAGCCTGAACGACAACCTGAGCCGGTCCGTTAGCATCTAGAAGCAACGTCAGCGACATTAATGCACCGTTGACGACGGGGTTCACTATGCCGGGTCCGCTGTTGCTGATCAGCAGATAGGTCAATTGATCAGCAGCAGAAACCAAATCTGGGTCATCAAAATACTGGCCTAGATCGATGTTCACTACAGGGGCATCTTCTTGAACATTGATAGTCCCCAATGGTTGCTTGACGACGGGTGATTGATTCGCTGGCTGCGCACTTCGCACATTGACCTGCGTGGTCAACTGCATGGACTCCCCCATGAAGTCATAGGTCAGTTCAACAAAGTATGCGGTATGGCCGCTGGTCGGAGCAGATACTTGGCCAATGTAAGAATTTAAAGCCGACGGTGCAAGGGAAGTGCTGGTCCAATTGACGTTAGCAATTCCTTGCCGGAAGTCGCGATGTTGCGTATTGGTCGCCTGCCACAACTTGACAGACGTAGGAGCATCTACAGTGGTCACTTGAATTGCTGCACCAGGCTGAGCCGACCATGAAAATCGAGGTAAGCTGACATCCGCGATCATCGCCCGATAAAATTGACTAAGCGTTGTCACTGCCTCGGGTCCCAACGAATGTCCCCGATTGGGCAAGTAACGCAAATAAGTCGGGCCTTGCAAATCGCTGATGAAGAACTGGTCCGAATCGGGAACAAAAAATTCATCACCTGTGGCATTGATCATCAACTTGGGCATCGTCAGGCGATCACGATATTCGTAAGGGTCCACAATGGTTAACAGCTCTTGCCCACGTGCGCTGGTCAAATGGTCAAATACGCCTTCGTTCACGTAGTCCTGGACTGCACTGGAGTAGCCACCTACAATCGCCGTGGTAACACCCTGGTAAACCTGACGATGGTGTGCCATCTGCTGGTCCATGTTCAACACGTTGATCACCATCGGTACGATAGCCCGCACCCGTGAGTCGGCAGCGGCCGTTAGCCAAGTGGTCCAACCTCGCTTCGATGCACCTGAAATGACAAAACCGTTGACATTCACGCTATGTTGCTGTTGAGCTACCGTTTGAACGGTGTCCATAGCGCGAACTACGCTTTTCACCATGGGCAGTAGAGCTGGCCAGTTGTCGTCACCGCCAGCCAAGAACTGGCTATAAGTCTTGGCAATGATGGCATCTTCCGAGCGACCTGTCGCTTCACCCGCAAATTGTAGCGGCTGATACGGGACGTTGCTCACTCCAGCGACGACGGAACCGGTAGAAATGGCTAAGGACGCGGCCGCAAATAGTTCGCTGGAAGTCAATGCCGAGTCGCCAAAGCCGCCAGTCCCATTGTGCCCGCCGCCACCGACAATCATCAGCGACGTACTGCTGGTTACTGCGCTCGGCACAAGAATCGTCATCCGGTGCTTCCACTGAGTCCAAGTGGTCTCAGCCGGACTCCTCCAAGTCTGGCTGGTCATGCCAACATCATAGATCGTAACACCGAGCCCCGGAGTGGTTGACAAAATGTTGAAGCTGTAACTAGCATCTGCTGCGGCGATGTAATTGTCCAGCGCCGTTAATCCGCCTTCACCTTCTGCAGAAACGATTGACTGATGCACAACATTGGAGTTGGCCAAAGTTGCTGTTGGAACATTTTCGGCCAAGAAAACTTCGTCTGCGACCTGCTTGGTCCAGTCACCAAGCATCTCGAGATCTGCCACCAAAAGTTCGCGACACTCCAGTCGCTCAACGCCCACGACTCGCGAAATGCGCTTGGACACCAAAGAACGTGATGGCGTCCTGGATTGGAAATTTCTCTTCAGCATAGGTGTTCTTCTTCTACGGAGTTCCGACAAACGACGGCTGGGCATGTCTATGCAAGCGAAATACGTATCGATTCAATGCGTCGACACGTTGTGCAAGTTAAGCTTGAATCAACCGGTAGTAGGCCTACATTTTAGACTCAAGCAGCATTTTTTTCCAACGCTTCATCGGCTTTTTGCGACTTTTACGCAAACCCATGATCGACTAGGATATCGATCAGAGATTCTCGGATCGCTGCCGCCGCCTTATTTGCGCTTACGCACTTATGAATTCAATCTCTCCGTCCATCAGCTTTGATCAGGGAACGCTGCTGCTGGGCGGTTTTAGCGCTGAAGGTGTGGCCAAGATTTTTCCTGGTCTGAATTGGGTTCTGGACGTTCGAGTTGGCAAATTTCGCATCGACGCCTGTCGATATGCTGACGTCCAAAGAGGGCTTTCTCAAGTGGCTGGGCAAGTCATCAGCGATGTCGTCCGATGGCAAAAAGTAGCTTGGTCCAAGAATCAATTGCCCGATTTGCGTCCACAGCAGGCTCAAGCGGTCGAGGCGTTTCAGCTAGCAAACGACCGTGGCGTCGTTGTCATGCCAACAGGAACAGGCAAGACAGTTGTCGCCTTGGCAATAGCCCATCGCTTGTCGATGTCCGTCTTAGTCGTTGCGCCCATTCGAGACCTAATGTACCAATGGCATCGGCGGATTCAGGAATATCTTGGATACGACGCAGGAATCATCGGAGACAACACATTCGATGTTCGACCGGTGTCCGTCACAACCTACGATAGCGCGGCGATTCACATGCATGCGCTAGGAAATCGTTTTGGCTTCATCGTATTTGATGAGTGTCATCACCTGCCTGGAAATTTCTATCGCGACGCGGCTTTAATGGCGGTAGCACCCTATCGATTGGGCTTAACGGCTACACCTGGGCGGAGCGATGGTCGACATGTCGATCTAGAGACATTGATTGGCAAACTGGTTTATGAACTGAGCGTTCAAGATGCGACCGGCAAAATTTTGGCCGACTATCGTGTGATTCGAATTCCAGTAACTCTGTCGCGCGAGGAACAGGATCGCTATGATCGGCTGTCCGAGCAAATTCGCCAATATGTCTACCAGCGACGCCAGGAAGACAGTCAATTTCAGTGGCAAGAGCTATGCAAAGAATCGAATCTGAACGCCGAGTTTCGTGAGATACTCAAAGCATTTCGGCAAAAGCAGGCCATTGAGAACCGAGCCGAAGAAAAGCTTCGCGTTCTAGAGGATCTATTTCGGCTGCATGTAGGCGAACCAACCATCGTGTTTGTCGGTTCCAATGCCATGGCTCGCGACGTATCCATCCGATTTCTTGTACCCTGTCTGCTCAGTCATTGCGGCAAAAGGGAGCGCCAAGAAATTTTGAAAGGATTCGAGACTGGGGTCTATCCAGAGATCGTCGCCACTCAGATTTTAGACGAAGGTGTCGATCTGCCCGACGCCAAAGTGGCCATTGTTATTGGTGGTAGTAGTTCCCCACGCCAAGCCAAACAGCGGCTTGGCCGGATCTTACGTAAATCGCAGTATGGTTCGGCCATTTTGTACGAAGTAGTCTTGTCGGAAACAGGCGAAAACAAACGCTCACTGGCTCGACGCCGCAGCGATGCCTATCAGAAATCGGCTTCTGGAAAGTCCCAATCCAAAGAATAACATGCTCACTTCTGACGAAGCACTGGCTGAATACGATTTCCGAAACGGTGCCATTCTACCCGATCGGCTGACTCGACCTGCGCACTCACATTACCTGCCAGTTGCCGAAAAGCTACTCAAAACCTATTCGGATAGCTTAGGTTCCACTCGGCAGCAGGTACACCAGCGAGCCGAAGCCGTGATGGAAAGGTTGCCGGATTGCACTAGTCGTCGCATGGCTGCCTTGATCAAGTTGTTGGATGACGTCAGTGGATACCAAGGAGATCGTGGACGCAAATCGGCCAAATTGCGACAACAGGTATTCCAACTGGCTGCCGTGCGTCATCCGCTTGTGAATACGCCTAATGGAGTTTTCACGGCCGATCAATGGACAGTGAAGCGCGACATCGCTCAACAGATCGGCAAGCCGTGGGAAGAGATTGAGCGATCACTGTATTCGGATGTCGTTGAGTTCCATCCGCTGACGGCCTTTGAAGGGTATGAGTCCGCAACTGCGCTCTTGGCTCGGTATAATGTAGCGCAAGTACAGGCATGCCTGTATCGAGCCACGCGGATGACGCTGTGGGCCAAGGCAGACCTTAAGGCCATCGTGCGAATCATCAAACTCTCGCGACTGATGCACACCATTCGCCGACTAGAAAACCACGAGTATCAATTCACTCTCAGCGGACCATCCAGTACTCTCCGATCGACTCGGCGATACGGCGTAGCCATGGCCAAGATGATCCCCAGCTTGCTGGCTTGTCAAGACTGGCGAATGGCTGCCAATATATCAATCGGCAATGGCACGCGACAATTGCAATTGACCCTATCCAGCAACGATGGCCTGACATCACCCAAGCCAAGTGCAGACGAATTTGATTCTGAAATCGAAGCTGACCTGATGAAGAAGTGGCAGGCATCACCGGTGGAAGGTTGGTCGCTAAGACGTGAGTCAGAAATCCTTGTCAGCCGTCAGAAACTTTTCTTGCCGGACTTTCAACTGCAGCATGTCTCAGGCAAGATGATCCATATCGAGGTGATCGGCTACTGGACTCCAGAATACATCGCCGCTAAGCTCAAGACACTCAATGAATTTGCCAGCGAAGACATCTGGATCATCGCTCAGACGGCCCGGGAACAAGATCTATCGTCACTACCCAAGTCGATGCAAAAATCCGTAATTTGGTATAAAAGCAAAATACAGTTGAAACATTTGAATCAGCGTCTTAACAGCATTAGCTCAGACGACTGCGCCAGCTAACGCATCTCACTTCATAGACGGTTGAACAGCCGGGTTGGACCCTGGAGAGTACACGGTACACGGTACACAGTACACAGTACACAGTACACAGTACTCAGTACACAGTACACAGTACACAGTACTCAGTACTCAGTACTCAGAAATCCCCACTCCCTACTGCCCACTGCCCTAACCCGCTCGAAAGACGAATCGAGCTTCTTGTATCCAGTCCATCGAGCCTTGCTTGCCTGTAACCCAATAGGCGTTTTGATGATCGACGACTCGCAGCTTGCCTGCGTGCAGTTTAGCAAGATGTTCGATGCGGCTGCGATTGGAGTATCCCAGAACCAGATACCGATCTTCGATTCTCAGGGATTTGACTAACCACAACGAGGCGTCGATGCGAAGTTCGGCCAGAGCCAGTAGTCGCTCCACACAGTCTGGCAATGGGCCAAATCGATCTTGCAGTTCACTGCGCAAATCATCTACTTCGCGCACGTCGGCTATGCGGCTCAGGCGTCGATAGATGTCGATACGCTGGCGCAACTGGCTGACATACTGCTCAGGTAAGTAGGCTTCGACGGGCAGGTCGATGTCGACGTCGATAGATAGTTTGGGAGGTTGATGAGTCAACTGGCGAACCGCGCTGGCCAGCAGTTCGCAGTAAAGTTCATAGCCGATGGCGGCTATGTGGCCGCTCTGCTGTGTCCCCAGCAGGTTTCCCGCGCCGCGAATTTCCAGGTCTCTCATGGCTATGCCAAAGCCGGCTCCAATCTGGGAGTATTCTTCGATGGCATGCAAGCGACGAGCGGCGTCGGGAGACAGATGCTTGTGACGCTCCACCAACAAATAGCAGTAGGCTTGATGTTTGTAGCGGCCCACTCGCCCCCGTAACTGATGCAGCTCGGCTAAGCCATAACGATAGGCTTCGTCGATAAAAATGGTGTTTGCATTGGGTATGTCCAGTCCACTTTCGATGATCGTCGTGGCCAAAAGAATGTCATAGCGATGTTCGATGAAGTCGATCATCACCTGCTCCAATTGTCCTTCGGGCATTTGACCATGGCCCACGATAATTCGAGCGTCGGGAACCATCTGCTGCAACTTGCCAGCCACTTCGAGAATGTCTAGAACTCGGTTGTGTACAAAATAGATCTGCCCATCGCGATTCAATTCTCGCAGGATGGCATTGCGAATAATCTGCTCGTCGAATCGGATGGTTCGCGTCTCGATGCTCAGGCGATCTTCGGGCGGGGTCTCCAAATTTGAGATATCGCGGACACCCACCAGCGACATGTGCAATGTCCGCGGAATGGGTGTGGCTGATAGCGTAACGACATCCACGTTGGATCGCAGGTACTTTAGCCGCTCTTTGACTTCGACGCCAAACCGCTGCTCTTCGTCAATTACCAGTAGCCCCAGGTTGTGAAACTGAACATCCTTGGACGACAGGCGATGAGTCCCCACGACGATGTCCACGCGGCCGGTGCGCAAACCTTCGATTGTGCGCTGTTGTTGAGCTGTCGTGGCAAATCGACTCAGTTTTTCGATATCAAACGGGAACTCGTCTATTCTTTCCTTAAACGTTTTTTAATTTTTCTCGGCTAGCACCGTCTTTGGTTGGAGAACTGCAACTTTATAACCGATGTCTACCGCGATCAACTTGGACGCGCTCCAGACGAGGGCGGTCGGAATTATTATGTTGAGCAACTGACGTCCGGCGCAAAAACAATGGATCAAGTGCTGGGAGAGATCAATCAGTCTCTAGAGGGTCAAAACTACGACACCCA
>DAIRSD010000023.1:0-19342 GCA_036804625.1 Aureliella sp.
GTCAGGTCTCTTGCCACGCCAGCAGGGGATTGTGGGAAACGGGTGGTACTATCATGAGACAGGTGAGATCCGTTTCTGGCAGCAGTCCAGTCGCCTGATACAGGGGGCGAAGCTGTACGATGGAGTGGATACTGCCAAAATGTTTTGGTGGTTTAATCAAGGCTCCCAAGTGCGCTTGTCGGCCACTCCTAAGCCACATTACGGTTGCGATGGGTCGAAAGTGTTTGACATTCTGGATCAGACCGGGTGTCACTTGACAGAGCGTCTGGGGGCGTTCCCGTTCTTTAGCTTCTGGGGTCCGAAGGCGGGTTTGCCAAGTTCCCAGTGGATTGCCGACGCGAGCGCACTAGTGCTTCGCGAGCAGGAGCCGGAGTTGACGCTAGTCTACTTGCCGCACCTGGATTACGACTATCAGCGACACAGCTTGCAAGACCCAGCTCAAGTAGCCCAGGTAGACCAATGTGCAAGCGTGGTCATCCATGCAGCGCAGGAGATTGGGGCTCAGGTGGTCGTCGTGTCCGAGTATGGCTTGGTTCCAGTCCAACGGGCGGTGATGATCAATCAGCACTTGCGGCAGGCAGGCTGGCTGTCAGTGCGTGATGGGCCTTTCGGTGAAATGTTGATGCCGCTTGACAGTCGGGCCTTCGCAGTTTGCGATCATCAGTTGGCTCATGTGTATGTCAACGATCCGTCTCTCAAAGTTTCAGTGCAAAAATTGTTGGAGGGCATCCCTGGTATTGCCAACGTTGTTCAGCCGGGGGATTTGCAATTGGATCATCCGCGCAGTGGTCAGTTGATCGCACTTGCTCAGCCCGATGCATGGTTCGCTTACTACTACTGGCTTGAGCAGCGTCGGGCCCCCGATTTTGCAAGAACGGTGGACATTCATCGCAAGCCGGGTTATGACCCCTGTGAGTTGTTTATGGAGCGTCCGGGACGCGCAGCGGTAAGATTGCTTCAAAAGAAACTGGGCATGCGCTATAAAATGGATGTCATACCGCTGGATCCCGGCCTAGTGCAAGGCAGCCATGGACTCAGGCCATCGCCGGATGATGGACCTCTAATCATCGGGCCCGAGCCGCCAGACAATATGTGTGACTTTAAGTCCTACGTAACCGATTTGTTGAATCGATAGGGAAAGGCTGTTAGCTCCAGTCAAGCGGGCTATGCCACACCTTGAAAAGTTCTTGCCAGGGAACATCGATTAACGTTTGACCTGCTGAGCGAACGGAGCAGTCGTGCTGGCTGGTGACCGAGCCCAAACGCCACAAGGGCACTCCTGAGAGTAGCTTTTGCAGATCTTCTTCCTGAGCGGCGGGAACTTCCAGCAAGAAACGACTGTTGCTCTCTGCAAACAAGAGTTCAGTACTGCTGAGGCCGCAAGCGGCTGCACAAGCGGTCAAGTCGACTTCGAAACCCAATTGCCCAGCAAAGGACATCTCAGCCAACGATACCGCTAAACCGCCTTCGCTCAAGTCGTGGCAAGCACGAATCAGCCCAGCCCGAATCGCCGCATGAATTGACTCGAAAATCGCTTTAGCACTCGACAGTTGCACTCGGGGCACTCGACCACCGCGAACGTTCAATATCTTGAACAGATGCGATCCGCCCAGTTCTTTGAAAGTGTTCCCAACCAGGTAAATTGCATTGCCAGGCTGTTTCAGATCCATGGTGACGCAATGACGGACATCTTCAACTTGACCCAAAGCGCTGATCAGCAAGGTACTTGGGATGGCGATCGCCTGGCGCTGACCGTTTTCATCAACCCAGGCGAATTCATTGTTAAGGCTATCCTTGCCGCTGATGAACGGCGTCTTCCAAGCAACGGCCACGTCGTGGCATGCCAGTGCGGCGCGAACCAATGAGCCCAAAGTTTCCGGTCGATCCGTGTTGCCCCAGCAGAAGTTATCCAGAATAGCGATGCGGCTAGGATCGGCACCTACGGCAACCGCATTGCGAATCGCTTCATCGATCGCACTTGCGGCCATGTGGTACGGATCAAAATCCCCGTAATAAGGATTCATGCCACAGCTTATGACAACTCCTCGGCGGCTATCTAGCCGAGGCCTAACGACGGCGGCATCGCCGGGGCCATTGCAGGCTGGTCCGACCAGCGGCTTGATCGCGCTGCCACCTTGTACTTCGTGGTCATACTGGCGAATAATCCAGTGCTTGCTGGCAACGTTCAACGAACCAAGGATTTTAATTAAGGCACTGTGGCACTCATCTGAACTTAAATCTGGAGCTTCCACTGATATCTCTGCGGGCGGCTGAAAGGTGGCCTGACGAATCACAGGCGGTCGGCCCGAATGCAAGAACTCCATCGAAAGGCACCCGACCTCTTGGCCTTCATACATCAAACGCAATAGGCCTGTTTCTATAAACTGACCAATCACTGTGGCCTCTACTCCTTCTGCAGCGCACAGTTGCTTGAGCTGCTCCAGCCTGGCAGGCGGCACAGCCAAGATCATTCGTTCTTGCGCTTCGCTAATCCAAATTTCGGTGTAACTCAGTCCGGCATATTTCAGTGGAGCGCGAGCTAGCCAGACTTCCGCCCCAATCGCCTCGCCCATTTCCCCAACCGCACTGCTGAAGCCACCTGCCCCGCAGTCGGTCACTGCACTGTACAGTCGCAGATCACGCGCCTTCATCAGAACGTCTAAAACCATTTTCTCGGTAATCGCATTTCCGATTTGAACGGCTCCGCCGGAAATCGACTCGCTTTCACTTGTCAGTTCTGCGCTACTGAAGGTAGCACCGTGGATTCCATCACGACCCGTTCGCCCGCCTAGAGTGACAATCCAGTCGCCCGCCTGAGCGTTCTTCTCTACACGATCGACAGGCAACAGTCCCGCATTGCCACAATAGACAAGTGGGTTACCCAAGTAGCGCGTGTCAAAGTAGACCGCTCCATTGACCGTCGGAATTCCCATGCGATTGCCGTAGTCGCGCACACCAGCCACGACACCCTGCATGACTCGACGCGGATGCAATACTCCGGGTGGCAAACTAGCAGGATCGGTATCAGGTAGTGCGAAACAGAAGACATTGGTGTTGCAAAACGGCTTGGCACCTAGGCCAGTTCCCATTGGATCGCGAATAACCCCACCGATCCCTGTGTTCGCACCTCCATAAGGTTCGATCGCGCTAGGATGATTGTGCGTTTCAACCTTGAAGACAACATGGAATTGTTCGTCAAACTTAACGACTCCAGCATTGTCGGAAAAGACTTTAACGCACCAATCTTCGCTGCCCAGTTCGGCGCGGATGGTCTGAGTCGCCTTGAATATAGTCTCCTTGAGCATATTCTCGAACTGCCGACTGCCATCCGGGTCGCTATAAGCGATGCGCCCGGCCAGCGTCTTGTGACTGCAATGTTCGCTCCAAGTTTGAGCGATCGTTTCCAATTCGATATCGGTTGGCTGGCGTCCTAATTCAACAAAGTGCCGCTGGATCGTCTGCATTTCGGGCAGCGTCAAGTACAACTGACCTTGCTTGCTGAGCTGCATCAACTGCTGATCGTTCAGCGAGGTGATATCGACGATAACGCGCCGGAATTGGTAACTGTTGCCGATATCCAAGTTGCTCAGTCGCAGTGGCCCGCGAATCACACGCTCGATCGAGTCATTGGAAAGCAATTTGTCGCCCAGTCGCTTCATTTCGTCATTAGGCAGGTCGCTCAACCAGTACTTGCGGAAGGTTCCCACTTGTTGCACCTCGAGACCCATGTCCTGCAAGGCTTGCAGAGTGCTAATCGCGACTGGGTCCATGACTCCAGGTTTGGGCAGAACATAGACCAGTTGCCCTAAGCCATTTCGGGGCTGAGAAACCGCATCGTCACCCACCTGTGCGATCGTCGTTGCCTCGACGATCGAATCGGCCAGTAGCGTTTGAGCGGCTCGATGGGCATCCGCCGATTTCAAATCACCCTGCAGCAAGTATCCATGTGCAGTAGAAATTTTTAAATCGGTACTCAGCCCCAAGTCTCTAGCCTGAGACTGCAGGGCATGGCCAGCTACATCTTGTCTGCCTTCTGCAGGCAGGATATCAATTTGCCAAATCGTCACAGTGGTGTGTCCCTTCAAATGTTAATTGGTACCGTCTGGCTGAGCGTGATGTGCTGCGCCGCTTGATTGATCGCGTTGTTGTTTGCCTCGCTGCAACAATTCAATCAATTGTGATTGGTCGTCATTTTCCAAAGTATTGATCCACTGCTGAAGTGATTTCGTAAATTCGCGAAGCGACTCAAGAATTGGCAAGCGATTGTCGGTGATGATTTGTCGCCATAATTCTACATTGCCAGCAGCCACGCGAGTCGTATCGCGCCAACCAGGTCCCGTCAGCGCTAATAGATCATCTTCAGTTTGTCCCGCCAGCGCAGCAGCAATTAAATGTGGCAGATGGCTAACTCGAGCTATCGAACAGTCGTGTTGCTGGGGTGACATGAGAACGGTTCGGCAGCCAAGCGACTGCCAAAGCCGCTCAGTGCGCTGAGTAAGAATCTTGGGCGTCTCTGAAGTTGGCGTTATGATGGTCAGTCGATCTTCAAAGAGATCCTCACTCGCAGATCGCACCCCACTATTCTCGCTGCCCGCCATGGGGTGGGAACCACAAAAGTATTTGCGGACCGAATCGGGTAAGTCGGCACAAATTCGGCCTTTGGTGCTGCCGACGTCGGTGATCAGTGCATTGTCGGCTAGCGAGCAGGCCGCGACTTTTTTGATATAGTCTGTGATGGACTGAACTGGGGTGCAGACCACTACGAGATCGGCCTGAGCGCAAGCAGCGCTTAGGTCGCAGGTATGCTCAGTGATGGCTCCTAACGAGCTGGCCTCTAAGAGCGACTGGATGCGGCGCCCAGTGCCAACCACTTGATTGGCTAGGCCGCGCCGGCGCAGTGCCATGCCGATGGAACCACCCAGCAAGCCGACCCCAACAATTACGGCTCGTTGGAATTCTGGCATAATTATCGCCGTGCCTGATCGTAGTTCATTGGAAGCCAATCGCCGCCTTGATTGCTGCTGGCGACCGACTGCTGAATGAACAGCATGCCCTCAACGCCATCGTAAACATTCGGATAGATCGTGTCTTTCGGCTCGATCCTTTCACCTTGGCTGTGACTTACCATCGCGTCAAATGCTGCGGTGTAGACATTAGCAAAGCCTTCGAAGAAACCTTCCGGATGTCCGCTGGGCAGTCGACATGCGGCCGCCCCAGGAGCGGTCATGTATGGGGCGTTGGGATCGCGGGTGTATATGCGATGCGGCTGACCGTTGCATCGAAGGATCATCTGATTGGGATTCTCCTGTCGCCATTGCAATGCACCGTGGGTACCGTCGATTTCGATAAACAGATCGTTCTCGCGGCCATGGCTGATCTGCGAGGCTGTAACCGTCCCCAGGCCTCCGTTGTCAAATTTGATGATTGCTGTTCCATAGTCGTCCAACTTGCGGCCAGGTTCGAAGATCCGCAGGTGAGCCGAGATCTCAGTGGCCTTCAGTCCGGTCATGAAACGAGCTAAATTGTAGGCGTGAGTGGCGATGTCCCCAAAGCAACCTGCGATCCCGCTGCGCGAAGGATCGGTTCGCCATGCGGCCTGTTTTTGATCGGATTGTTCCAGCCGAGATCGAAGCCAACCTTGAATGTAATTGGAGCGAACGGCTTGTACTTCGCCCAGATCGCCGCTGAGAATCATCTGCCGTGCCTGACGGACCAAGGGATAGCCTGTGTAATTGTGAGTCACCGCGAATACCTGTCCTGATTTCTGGACGGTGGCTGCTAAATCGTGAGCCTGCGCCAAGTCAAAAGTCATCGGTTTGTCGCACACCACGTGAAATCCGGCTTCCAGTGCTGCCTTGGCGATGGCATAGTGCGTGTGGTTGGGAGTAGTCACGCTGACAAAGTCGATGCGCTGGTCGGCTGGCAGTTGCCGCTCGCGGTCAAACATCTCTTGGTATGAGTCGTACGCACGCTGGTCTTTAACGTCATAATCGGCGGCTGACGCCTTGCTGCGAGCCGGATCGCTGGAGAAGGCCCCGGCAACTAGTTCGGCCCGATTGTCCAGACATGCCGCGATCGAATGGAAGCGACCGATAAACGACACATGTCCGCCTCCGACAAGCCCCATTCTAAGTTTACGCCTAAGTGGACCGTTCGTCATGGAAAGTAGCTCCTAGCACAAAGGATTCTTGGGGGACTTCTGTAAGAACACGCGACTTGACTCCAGGATGCACGCTAGCACCCGAAAATTCAGCCTCATTTTCTACCACATAGCGACCGGATTTGGCAGGTGGTCTACCGCCTGTCCTACCTTACATACGCGAGTCGAGGAAACATCGAGTCATTCTTGCAGAAAACATGGTCTTTACCGGTAGCTCGGGCCGGGTGGCACTGCCTGAGGCTATGCGAAGGGAGTGCAGTATCAAACCTACGCCCTTCTCATAGACTCAGGGCGTGCCGCCCACAGACATGCGTATAAGAAACCAGGTCGCCATTGCCACCCTACAGACATGAGTACAAACCTGATTGAACGTTTTCGAAAAAATTTTTCTTACGGGTGGCGAACCACCCATTGACTACACATATACAGGCGTTAAAGTTTCCCCAAGTGTTTCAGTTTACCACGCGTTTCTTTGGGGGATTTCAGAATGAAAACCATCGTTGCTTCACTGCTCAGCTTGGCTCTTTGGACGACATTTTCGGCTACCGCCGACGCTCAGTGCCGTTCTCGAAGGTGCGATCCATGTGCGCAGCCGGCTTGCTGCGCACCTGCGCCAACCTGCTGCCAGCGAGCACCTCGCTGCAAGCCAGTTCGCACCAAGTGCTGCAAGCCAGCTCCAACCTGCTGTGCCGCACCAGCACCAACCTGCTGTGCCGCACCAGCGCCAACCTGCTGTGCCGCACCAGCGCCAACCTGCTGTGCCGCACCAGCACCAACCTGCTGTGCCGCACCAGCACCAACCTGCTGTGCCGCTCCTAAGTGCTGTGCACCAGCACCAACCTGCTGTGCTGCACCAAAATGCTGCAAGCCGGCTCGCACCTGCTGCGAGCGAACACCTCGCTGCAAGCCAGCTCGTTGTAAGCCAGCTCGCACCTGCTGTGCTGCTCCAAGCTGCTGCTAGTTGCTAGGGTTGGCAGAATCGTGTCCCTTCGGACATCCGCCCCTAGCCACCAAACCTCGTGGCGGTCCGCTGGAGAGCGATTTCGATGCAATTGAACGCGAGGCAGGTCGATTACCTGTCTCGCGTTTTTTTGTTACCGCTGACTGACTAGAGCCACTTGTTGAATCCGCATTGCAAGTGGTGAGAGCCTGACTTCCTAGCGAACTCGAAAAAATCGTGTTAAAATCCCCTGTATTGGTGTCTGGTCAAAGTCACACGAACGGGCAGGACGATCATGGTTGGCAGTAATGAAGGCGAATCGAAAGTACCCGAGGGTCATCGAGGCTGGTTGGTGCGGCAACTGGATCGTATTGAATGGTTAGGCAACAAGCTACCTGATCCGGCGGTCCTGTTTCTGATCGGCCTTGGAGGCACTTGGTTGCTGTCAGCGTTTCTTGCAGGCACAGAGTTTCAAGTGCCTGGCAAAGAGGGTTTGTCTGTGATCGCGAGCCAATTAAGCTCGAAGTCACTGGCCGATTTCCTCTCAGGAATGGTCAAGAAGTTTACCGACTTTCATCCGTTAGGAGTTGTGCTGGTAGCGCTTCTGGGGGTTGGAATAGCTGAGCATGCCGGTTTTATCAACGCATGTCTTAAGTCGCTTCTGATCATCACGCCTCGATTTCTTTTGACGCCCATGCTGGTTGCGGTGGCTTTAGTCAGTCACACTGCGGCCGATGCAGGTTACGTATTGGTGATACCCATCGGCGGCGTGATGTTTTATGCAGCCGGTCGGCATCCGCTGGCAGGTATTGCAGCCGCATTTGCAGGTGTGTCGGGCGGGTTTAGTGCCAATTTCTTGGTGTCGGGCCTAGACCCTTTGTTGGCGGGATTGACCAAAGAGGGAGCTGCGTTGATCGACCCGGACTATTCCGTCAACGCGCTATGCAATTACTACTTTACCGCCAGCTCCTCGCTTCTGATTATTGTGCTCGCATGGCTGGTTACCGATTTGTTGGTAGAACCACGTCTGGCAAGTACTCTGGTGGACGCAGACAAGAACGAGATGCCTAAGATGGCTCAACTAAGTGGACGAGACCTAGTTGCGATGGTTTGTGGTCTAGTTAGCCTGGTGATTTGCCTTCTTGTACTCGTGCTGTGGGCATGGCCGGAAGATTCGGCCTTGAGAGCCAATGGTTCTTTGACCTCTTCTCGGCCTCAGGCACCTTTGATGGGTTCGATCGTACCGCTAATTTTTTTGCTCTTTGCCATTCCAGGGATCGTGCATGGCTATGTCTCAGGCACTTTCCAGAGCCATCGTGACATCGTACGCGGCATGTCCAAATCGATGGAGACGATGGGCTATTATTTGGTTCTGGTGTTCTTTGCAGCTCTGTTTATTGATGCCTTTAGTAAGTCGAACATCGGCGTCTGGTTAGCCGTTTCAGGTGCCGATCTACTCAAAAGCTATGGTGCGGCTAATTGGTTGGTACTACTGGGTGTGATCGGTTTGACAGCCTCAGTCAACCTACTGATCGGTTCTGCAAGTGCTAAGTGGGCGATGCTCTCGCCAATATTTGTGCCAATGTTGATGATGCTTGGGGTCTCGCCCGAGATGACTCAAGCAGCTTATCGAGTTGGAGATTCAACAACCAATATCATCACACCCATGATGCCCTACTTTCCGCTTGTAGTGGTTTATTGTCAGAAGTATGTTCGCCAAACAGGCATTGGAACGGTGGCCGCCATGATGTTGCCTTATTCGTTTACGTTCTTGGTTTGTTGGAGTATCTACCTGCTGATATACTGGCAACTTGGCCTGCCGCTTGGGATCGGTTCCGGATACGACTATGTCCCCAAATGACGGGGTTCGTTTAGCTTAGGCGAGCGGCGGTTAAAGCAATACTAGCCAGATGAGCTAGAGAGTGTGTTTCGAGTTTTCGAATAGATCAACTGACACGGTCGCTTACGCGCCGAACCTGTATTCCCGGTAGATTTTCATCTGCCGCTCGCCTGAAATAACCGGAAAAATCGGCAAAATTCCAACAATTTAGCTGCGCGATCCTGCGAAAGCTACAATCTGGTTCAGACGCTTTTGCTAAGCTAACGATAGTGTACAGTACGAGGTCTTAGCGACGAACGGCATCTCGTTATTGCTGATTAAAGTCGCTTCGAACAACATTCAAGTGCGCCCAACTTGACGCCCGCAATAGACTAGCTGTGATTCTATGTGGTTGGATTTTCGGAGAGGGCGATGGGGTCCGCGGAATTGTTTCGTGTCGAAGTAGAGCAACTGGAACCTGGTCTGCCGCTACGCTTTGACCTCCAGACCAAGGCCGGATTGTCTCTAGCCAGTGCCGGCACTATTGTTACTGCGGATCTTAAAGAGAACTGGATCAAAAAAGGGTTTTCAACTGCTTACACCAAGGACGATCCTAGTACTAAAAATGCGGACCCCACGCTTCAGCCCTACGATCCTAAGTTAGTTAAGCTGTTGGAATACCATTTGGATCGCTCAGTCGATACGATTCTGCAAACCACCGATCAGCTTGCTCAGGGAATTACTCCGAAGTACTCCGAGCTTCGTGGCATGGTAGATGAAATTGTTACTGACATCGAATCCGATATGGCCGTTGTCCTTGGTAGCTTCTTAGGCGGTAGCACGGCGGATATGACGTCGGCCGATCGAGTTTTTGCGAGGCGCAGTACTCAGATGAGCATCCTGTCGATGGTCGTGGCTGTCGAATTGGGGCTATCGGCAGATGATAGACAAACGGTAGGCGTTGCCGGGATGCTTCACGATGTTGGACTGTATGAGTGCATGGTAGGCCAAGTAAAAACTCTATCGGATAAGCAGCACTTCGCTGACCCGTATTTCAACCATCCGGTCATCAGTTCGATGCTGGTAGAGCCCATGTTGCGGGCCTCACCCAAAGCATGCCATGTCGTTTCCCAGGTTCATGAACAACCCAATGGCGGTGGTTTTCCAAAGGGCATTCAGCAAAACCGTATATCTCCACTAGCCCGAGTGCTGTCGGTTGCTGATGCCTATTTGACGATGACCTCCAAATGGCAACCAGCACCGCTGCCGGATGGGAAGAACCTGCATCCGTCGGATGCGATTGCTTGCTTGATGTTTCATGCAGCAAAGGGCCGGTTCGACACCGATGTGGTCAAAGCACTTGTGCGTGTCATGTCGCTATATCCCATCGGATGTCAAGTGATGTTAAGCAACAAGTCCGTGGGTGTGGTTCTGCGAAGCACACCGGATTCGCCTACCAAGCCAATCGTACGCGTCGACCAGGGAAGGTCGGCCATTATCGATCTCACTAAGTCCCAATTGACGATTGTGCAGCCGATCACAGACGCCGAAGCTGCACAGAATCGAATTGACAAGTCGCAAATCGGTCAAATCCTATGGCGTTAGCCGGTAAACCGCATGAACTGGCTAGTCAGTGTGAGTTCTTCTCATGGGTGCGATAGGATTACCAGCGTATTCTGGTATACTCGCTTAGCTAGCGGATGTCTGTGATCAAATCGCTCGGGCGTCAAGCATAGTCGCATCGCCACTTGTGGCTTTCTATGGGGTAATTCTTGTTTGTAAGAGCTTAAACCTATGCAATTGCAGTTGATTGATTGGGTCATCGTAGCCTGTTTTTTAGGCTTCTCATTCATCGTTGGCGTGGTAGTAACCAAGCGTGCCAGGCAAAGCTCGGCGGACTACTTTCTCTCAGGCCGCAACGGTAGCTGGTGGTTATTAGGCAGTTCTATGGTGGCCACGACGTTTGCAGCGGACACTCCGCTTTTAGTTACAGGTTTTGTGCGTAAAGGCGGAGTCGCCAGCAATTGGCAGTGGTGGGCATTTCTTCTGACCGGCATGATTACGGTAGCCATCTATGCGAAACTATGGCGACGAGCCGGTGTAGTGACGGATAATGAGTTTTATGAACTCAGGTACAGCGGCAAGCCTGCGGCGCTGCTTCGAGGTTTTCGAGCGGTCTATCTGGGCGTCATTTTTAATGTAATCGTGATGGCTACGGTAACTTTGGCTGCTGTCAAAATATCGAACGTTCTTTTTGGCGTTTCAGCACTGACAACCATTGGAATCGCTGGCTGTGTCACAGTTGTTTTTAGTGCTCTTGGTGGATTAACAAGCGTTCTAGTGACCGACTTTGTACTGTTCATCGTGGCAATGGTTGGATCGGTTGGTGCGGCGGTCTGGATCTTGGGGCAACCTGAAATTGGTGGGCTTACTGGGTTGCTTCAACAGGCGGCGGTTCAAGAGAAGACGGGCATGTTTCCAGTTTTCGATTTCAGTACCACGGAAGGACTCAATGTGACGATGGCTCTGCTAGTGTTACCATTGGCAGTTCAGTGGTGGGCGGCCTGGTATCCGGGGGCAGAGCCCGGGGGAGGTGGCTATGTGGCTCAGCGAATGCTGGCAGCCAGAAATGAGAGTCACGCAACGGGCGCCACTTTGCTCTTTAACGCTGCCCACTATGCTCTTCGTCCTTGGCCGTGGATTATCGTTGCGCTGGCGTCGCTTGTCGTCTATCCTGATGTCGCCTCGCTTCAAGCTAGTTTTCCGAAGATCGATCCTAATTTGGTCAACAACGACTTGGCCTATCCAGCAATGCTTCAGAAGCTGCCGGCAGGTTTGCTAGGACTAGTCGCTGCGTCGCTGGTGGCTGCCTATATGTCCACCATTTCGACGCATTTAAATTGGGGTTCCTCCTATGTAGTCAACGATGTGTGGAAGCGGTTCATGAGACCAACGTGCAGCGAAAAGGAGATGGTGTACGTTGGTCAAGCGGCTACCGTGCTACTGATGCTGTTAGCTGCCTTGCTGTCGTTGCAGTTATCTCAGGTTGAAGAAGGCTTTGGACTGTTGCTAAAAGTTGGGGCAGGAACCGGCTTGATCTACCTGCTTCGTTGGTTCTGGTGGCGAGTCAATGCGATGGCTGAAATTGTGGCTATGGTATTCTCGTTTGCTGTATCGGCCTTTTTTTTCTTTTCGAAAACCAGCCTACCTGATTGGCAACAGTTCTTGATTGTGGTTGGTGTGACAACCCTGGGCTGGATTGCTGCTGTGTTTCTTGGTCCAGTGGAATCGGAAGTTACACTGCGCAACTTCTATCGCCGCATCAGACCTGCCGGTCCTGGCTGGAAGGCTGTAACGGATCGCGCCAGATCGGAAGGCCAATTGATTGATTGTCAGAGTACGGGGCGCTTAGGTCGAGAGATCTTTTTTGCAATAGCAGGCTGCGTAGCAATTTACGGACTTCTGTTCTCCACCGGATACTTGCTGTATGGCCAGTATCGAAGTGGCGTAATTTCCTTGACACTTTCGATGGTAGCCGCACTGTGTTTATGGTTGAACTGGAAAAAGGTGGCGTCAGGGGAGTAGTGGGAGTTACGACTGGTTGGTTGGAAATGGTACCAGTTGATTGAGCGCAGCAGGATCATGACGCCAATTCTAACTGAGATTCGCTAAAGTTGCCCGAAGAGTCGGAAGTTTCCAAGTGCGTGCAATGATCTCCGTTAGCAACTACAATATGGATTCGCTGAAATTAGCAGTCAAGACTTTTGGACGTTAGTGATTGAAAGGACTGCTGGCAACATGACTCTCTCTTAGAGTCGATTCATCAGCTTAGGTTCAGAGAATAGGACCCCCTAAGAATGGTAGGTAGTATAACCGGCTCCACCTCCTCCTCAAATGACGTTTGGGGAAGACTCTCAGTGGAACTCTGTTACATGGTGCTTCGCCTGATAGCCTGCTGCATTTTGATGCTGACCGGCGCAGCGACTTCGTGGGCGCAGTCGGAAGTTCGAGGCACTTGGCTCACGACCACCGGTCCAGATCAGATAGCTTCGGGCCTGAATACGGCAAGCGTAGTCAATCAGTTGAAAAACATTGGTATCAATACCTTTTACATCGAATCATGGAAAAACGGCTACACACAATACCCTTCACAGGCTCTGAGTGCCAGGATTGGATTTGATCGTGTTCCTTCACTGGGTACTCGCAACCTGCTTAACGAAGTAATCATCCAGGCACACCGCAATCAGAGGTATGCTATCGCGTGGTTCGAATACGGGTTTGCTTCTCAGTTTCTTGGATCTGGTACGCCTCCGGCGTTAAATCCGTTATCTCAGTGGGCTGCTAACAATGGATGGTTACTGCAGAATCAGAGCGGTCAATACGCGGATGCGACAAACGGTTTTGCCTGGATGAACCCAGCAATTCCCCAGGTGCGACAATTGCTAATCGATATGATTCTGGAGGCAATTGAAATACATGATCTCGACGGGATACAATTGGATGATCGCCTGGGTTGGCCTCGCAGTTTTGGTTGGGACGCAACTACCGCAGCGCTCTATTTGGCGGAAACTGGCCAGAGTCTACCGTCGAACATTAATAACACCGCATTTCGAAGTTGGCGGCAAGCAAAGGTGACTTTGTTCGCTCAGGAGTTGAGCACTGCGGTACGTGCCGTAAGACCGGACATAAGACTAAGTGTGTCACCATCGGTCACCGGTTTCAGTGAGTCTTACTACAACGCCAATTGGCCAAATTGGGTTAGCCTTGGGGTGTTTGACGAATACATTCCTCAGGTCTACCGAGAAACATTATCTAATTTTCAAAGCACCTTACCGGGCAACATTACCGCTTTTAAAAACGCTGGCGGAAACTTGAGCAAGCTGATTATTGGTCTCAGGCTAAACGGGACCGGTGCTGACACACCTCTGAATGTCTTGCAGCAACAAATTGGTATCGTTCGCTCTTCGGAATCCGGTCAGATGGCTGGGCATTCCATCTTCTATGGTAAAGGGCTCGTCGAGAATCAAACTGCGATGACAGCATTCTATGGTGGATCGGTAAGCAGCCCATTTTTCCAGGTTTCTCATCGGCCAGCCGCGTTAGTTGCCAGTTCTGTGGGATCCGGGCAATGGCAAGTCACCATACCGCAGGCGGGGCATTATCGAGTAGTTGCGGAAATCGGAGGGCGTTGGAGCGAAGTGTTGGCAGACCATTTCTTTGCGGGCTCAACGAGTGTATCTGTCAGCGGTGCAACTCAAGTCGAATTCTTAGTAGATCGACGTCCTTACGAACCGGTTACCCCGCCAGCAAGCATTGTGCAGTCCAGCGTTTTTCATAATGGCTGGACCGGTAGCGGCTCCTGGGTCGACAACAGTAAGTCACTATTTAAGGAAGGCACTGGACCGATGACTCAATTGGGCTTTCACCACCTGCTTAATTCGTCGCACGGCATCAATGGCATTAGCTTTTCGATCGAAAATCTGGCGCAGCCTGCCTTGTTGAATTCCAGTGACTTCGAATTTCAACAAAGTCCCACCGGGTTGTATAACCAAACACTCAATCCGCCGTCGGGTTGGCCTTCGGCTCCTGCAGCCAATGTAGCCGTTCAGGTTGGCACACCCAGCACGGTATCGCTAACGTGGAGCAACGGGCAGTTGATGAATCGCTGGCTTCGCGTCACAGTGAAAGCTTCACCCAATACTGGTCTAACGCAGCCACAGATCTACTATGTTGGCCATCTACAAGGCGAGGTGACGGGCCCTGTGAGCGGGGAGTACGCGGTACTTGTTACCGATATCTTGATTGTCAGGTCGGCATTAACAAACATTGCCACCGCCAGCACTAGTGAAGATATCGACAAAAGTGGCACAGTACTCGTATCGGATATTCTGCTGACGCGTGGCAATCTGACTGGGCAACTTCCGGCCATTTCAGTCCCTGGCCCATGATCAGTTTAAAACTCGCATCTCGAGAATTTATAGGTTTTTTCGTTTTATTGGATCAGAACTGGTAATTTAAGCGAATCAAAGTCTCAAATTAGAACGGGACCTCTTTACCGCTCTCGGAGCGCTCACGTTGGGCGGTACAAGTCTGGTCTAACTGTAGAACTTGCTACCTTGAGCAGCACGATCCAAGAGAATCTGTGGAGCCTTAAAGCGAGGGCCGTGTTTGTCGGTAAGTTGCTTAAACATGTCCACAACCTTGTTAGCTCCGGTTGCGTCGATGTACCGGAATGGTCCACCGCGGAACGGTGGGAACCCCAACCCAAAGCCCGCTCCTACGTCGCCGTCCAGCGGGTTGGCTACAATTCCCTCCTGAAGGCATAGAGCCGCTTCGCCAACCATTGTCAGAGCGATCCGCTGTACGATTTCCTGGTCGTCAAATTGCTTGCGCTGGGAACCACCGAAGTAGTTGTACACGTTGTCGTCCAGCTTGTCGCGAATTTTCTTGCCTTTACTGTCGTATTGGAAGAAACCTTTCTTATTCTTTCGCCCATGGTAGCCGGCCTCGTACATCAGCTTCAGCCCTTGAGACATCTTGACGCCTTCGCGAGTGGCTAAAAAAGACTGGATCAGTCGGCCGCTCATGATATGAGCCCCCACGTCGATCCCTACTTCGTCCATTAACGTAATGGGCCCAACAGGAAAGCCAAACTTCTTGATTACGCGATCGATTTGCAGTGCATCGGCCCCTTCGTCCAGCAGATTCAGAGTCTCTCCCATAAACGGAGCTAGTATGCGAGTGGTGTAGAATCCAGGTCCATCTTTGACTACGATCACCGTTTTTCCCTGTCTCACACCAACATCGTAACAGGTAGCCGTGACCCAGTCGGCGGTTTGATCGGTTACGATGATTTCAAGCAACGGCATTTTGGGTACAGGGCTGAAGTAATGCATACCGATGACTTGCTCGGGGCGCTTGGATGCAGTGGCTATTTCTTTGATCGGAAGAGCCGATGTGTTGGAGGCGAATATCGCCTGATCATTCATGTGCTGCTCACATTCGGCCAGCACCTTGTGCTTTAGGTCCAGAGCCTCGAACACCGCCTCGATGACCAACTGTGCCTTCTCGAAATGTGAGTAATCCAATTGACCGACAATCCGGCTCATCATCCGATCCGCTTCCAACTGCGACATCGCCTTGCGCTTGACTTTTGTACCAATGGTACTCCAGACCGTTTGCTTGGCCTGCGAGAGAGTCTCCTGCTTGATGTCCTTTAACAAAACGCGAATATCCTTGGCGGCACTCACTTCGGCAATGCCTGCTCCCATAAAGCCAGCACCCATCATCGCCATTGTGTCGACCGGGCGTACAAGCTCCTTGAGAGGATTCTTCTTCTTTTCGGTCATTGCAAAGAAGATGCCTCGCAGTTGAAAACTTTCTGGGGTCAGAATCAACTTCTCGAAACGCCGTACCTCTTCATCGTAGCCAGCTTGGGCTCCTTTCTCGCTTCCAGTTTGGACGCAGGCCAGAATTTCATAGGGAGCTGGGTAATTGCCTTTGGTCTGGCGATCGACCATCTCCTTTGCCTTTTTGAAGACGATACCGCGGGTGAAGCCTGTGCCCTCTAAAATCTTGGTGGTCATGCTACGCTTGTCATCGCGCTGGAGCGGTCCTTTGACGAGTTCATTAGCCAGGAACAGAGCCGCGTTGAGCAGTGCAGGTGGACTTGCCAGTCGATCGACAAGGCCCATCTTCTTTGCCGGATGAGCGTAGATGTTTTTACCGGTCAACATCATGTCTAAAGCTTTTTGAATTCCAACCAGACGAGTCAACCGCTGGGTTCCTCCGCCGCCAGGCAAAAGTCCTAGCTTGACTTCAGGCAGCGACAGCACGGTGCCTTCGTCCGCAGCCACGCGTGCTGAACAGGCCAGCGCGATTTCTAGGCCAGCCCCCATGCAAGCACCGTGTATGGCCGCCACGATCGGCTTTCGGCTGCTTTCGATACGATTCAAAATTGCGTGACCCTGCTTTCCGATCGGCAACCAATCGCCGGGCTTCTGAACGTTGGCAAACGCTTCGATGTCCGCACCGGCAATGAAGTCCTTCTTGCGGCTGATCATGACAACCGCCTTGATGTTGGCATCGCGTTCCAATTGATCCAGCAAAGGATTGAACATGCCGATCATATCAGGTCCGATCTTGTTGACCTTGCTGCCCTGTTGGTCCATCCAAATGATGCCGATGCCGTTACGATTCTCAAGTTCAAAATACTCGTTTTTCATTTTTCTCTAGGCTCGATTCTGTCAAACAGAATTTGGTTTAGTGTTGTTTCCAAAGTCTAATTAATTGAAGTGTTGGTCTGTATTACGTGCCGTAGCGCTGAAGAATAGTTGCATGACCTTGAGCTCCGGCTGCACAGGCGGCCAGCAAACCAAAACGCCCACCACTATCAATCAGTCGGTTAGCAGTCGTTGTCATAAGCCTTGCCCCGGTCGCTCCAAACGGATGACCGATACTCAACGCACCGCCCCAGAGATTCACTTTGTCAAAATCTACTCCTCCCACCGGCGGGGCGCGACCAAGTTGGGTTCGCGCGAAGTCAGGGCAGGCTAGTGCGGCCAAATTGGCAAGGACTTGTCCAGCAAAGGCTTCGTGCAATTCGATCACATCCATTTGATCCAACTCTAAGTTGTTGCGCTGAAGAATTTTTGAGATGGCATAGGCCGGGCCAAGCAGTAGCTCTTCATAGATATCCTGGCCAGTGAATACATAATCGTACACGATAGCCTTGGGTGTCAGCCCTAATTCGTGTGCCTTGTCCTCAGTCATCAGCAGCACGGCAGCCGCGCCGTCTGTAAGAAAAGAAGCGTTGGCAGCGGTAATGGAACCATGAGGCTTCACAAACGCGGGTTTTAATTTAGCAAGTTGTTCAGGGGGGGCCACGCGAATTCCGTTGTCTCGCTGAATGGCTTTGAATTTTGGCGACAACTCCACCGTAGCAATCTCCTTGGCCAAAATGCCACTGTCGGTAGCTTGTTGAGCTAACGTGTGGGAGCGCAGTGCAAAATCATCTTGAGCCTTCCGAGTGACACCAAATCTAGCTACCAACCGCTCGCAGTCCTCGCCCATCAATCGTCCTGTTAGCATCTCTGCAACAGCCGGTTTCTCGGGAGCAAAATCGCTAGGCCGAAGTGTCAGGGCAAACTTGGCGTACTCAGTGGTCGAACGCAGCTTTTGAGCTGCAAATAGCTTCTTGCGCATTGGTCGGCGAAACATAATCGGACTGTCGCTCGTGCATTCCGTGCCGCCTGCAATCACCACGTCGGCATGGCCCAGTCGCAATAAATCCACTGCGCGACTGATCGCCTGATTGGCTGAAATACACGCCTGCGAGACGGTGTGGCACGGAGTCCTAATGCTTAGTCCAGCAGTAAGAGCCGCCTCACGAGCCACATTAGGCGTTTTTACGTTATGAATCACCGTGCCCAGAACCACCTCATTGATCTGATCGGCTCGAATGCCGGTCTTGTCCACAACGCCTTTGATTGCAATAGCACCAAGCTGGTAGCTCATCAAATCAAAGTAGTCTGTACCAGAACGCAAAAAAGGTGTGCGCGCGCCATCAATTAGTACAATTCGTCGAGTCATCGGCAGAGCCCATCTATTGCAGAATTTGAAACCAATGGAACTAAAGCGAAGGAAATTGTAATAGCATTACGTTCTGATTTCAGCCCCCTGGAGGACCTGTCTTGCTGGAAACTCAAAAATTTTTCGACCAGCGATTGAAACGGACTGAGACTTCTGAGGTTTTCTACTACAAACCCCTGACGGTTTCATCGGTCAGGACGAAAAGTCTGACATTTGGAATCCTATTGAAAGCCAAGGTACCATGCCTTCCGCCGCTGCCGGTTCTATCCGCAGGGCGGAAAGTTGGAGGCCAATTGGGCGGTGATGCCTACCCGTCAAACCGATTCACCTACGAATTCAACCCACAGGGTTGTTCGCCGTCTCCAATGATGGGGAAACTAGCCAAGTTTTATCGCATAGGTCGAATTTCTATTGTGAATTTGGATCGTATGGCCTAGCGGACCAGTCAGCCTACAAACCGATGCGACACGTGCGGGATGGCAAGCCAAGGTTGAAAACTGTGCTGCGTCGCTAGGTGACACGCACGTGAGTCTTCCAAGGGCGTGCTTGGGAACATGATTGCCAAACGCTGTCCGCCGTTGTGATTGCCAAACTCCGATTGCCAAACTCTGTCCCCGGTTGCGATTGCCAAACTCTGTCCCCGGTTGCTTGGTCTGGCTGGATATTTGGTCTAATAGAGTTAAGTTGGAACTGTAGTAGCAGTAGGGTGCTTGCAGAGATCGCAATCTAAACAATTTGAAGTTCCCAAAGCTAATAGACATTGTTCAACCTATGACTTCAGCAATAACAAAGCGATCTCCCAACGCACCACCGGTACTGCCTCAGATATCTC